>CAZGLA010000106.1:0-1500 GCA_964526575.1 uncultured Candidatus Peribacteria bacterium
CGCACGAACGGCAATATTGTCTCTCGCTAAAATATCAGCTGTGTCATGACTATGTACGCCTTGTACATTAAAAGAAATAACCCCACCTTTATTTTCAGCAGTTTTAGGCCCATGTATTTCTATAAATGGTAGTTTTTGCAATTGTTCCAATGCATAATTAGTTAATTCGTCTTCATGCTTTTGTACTCCCCGGTAATCTAAGCCATCTAGATAATCTATAGCGGCACCTAAGCCAATAACTCCCGAAATATTCATTGTTCCTGCTTCAAACTTATAGGGTGATTCTGCCCAAGTGGCATTTTCATAATCTGCTTCTGCCACCATATGACCGCCAAATTCCATCGGTTCCAATTTTTCTAAGCGGGCTTTTTTGCCATAAAGGACTCCCACTCCGGTTGGACCCAGCATTTTGTGCCCAGAAAAAGCGAGAAAGTCACAGTCACTATCTTGAACATCGATTCTCATATGTGGGGCACTCTGGCAAGCGTCGATGACAGTAATGGCTCCAACCTTAACTGCCTGCTTGATGATGTCTTTAACGGGATTAATCGAGCCCAGTACATTGGACATGTGGGTGATGGCCACGATTTTAGTTTTTTTAGTGAGCAAATTTTGTAATGTGCTGAGATCGAGTCTGCCTTCTGCGTTAATCGGAATAAATCTTAAACGCAGGTCATAACGTTTTGCCATTTGCTGCCAGGGGAGGAGATTACTGTGATGCTCCATTTCGGTGAGCAGAATTTCATCACCAGACTTAAGATTCTGACAGAGACCATAAGCGACAATGTTCAACGCCTGGGTCGCTCCCTTGGTAAAAACAATTTCTTCTGACTCAGCATTGATGAACTTAGCCACCTTACTACGCACTTCTTCATATCTTTCAGTCGCTAATTCACTGATTTTATAAAGACCACGATGGGTATTGGCACGATACTTTTCATAATACTCATTCATCGCTTGCACGACTTGCTTGGGCGTCTGTGAAGTAGAGGCATTATCAAGATAGATAAGGTCGGGAATATTCTGGAATATTGGGAAATCTTGCTTGTTCATATTAGGAGAGGACAATCTGTCGTACCGCTTTACAAGATACTTTTTCCCATATCGGAGCTAGGAAACCCTGGGTAATTATTTCTTCAGCCTGGATGTCATCAAGCCCACGAGAACGCAGATAAAAAAGTTTTTCCTCGTCCAGTGTATGAATGGCCGCGCCATGATGGCATCGAACGAGATCATTTTCGATTTCCAGTATAGGCACAGTGTCGATTTTAGCTTTGTCTCCAATAAGTAAACTGTCTTCTTTCTGTACGCCACTGGACTGAGGAGCTCCGGTTTCGATCTTGGTTAAACCACGATAAATGGCATGAGATTCATCTTTGAGAATTAACTTACTCAGCATTTCTGAATCAGTATGAGCTGCTTGATGGATAATAGAAGAAAAAATATCGTACTTCTGGTCACCGCTTAAATTGCTGATATGCATTTGCATCACTTTGCTAT
>CAZGLA010000107.1:0-2446 GCA_964526575.1 uncultured Candidatus Peribacteria bacterium
TGTCGCCGTTCACTGCATATTCTGGAGATACCATGACAAATTCTCTGATGATGCTGGTGATGAGTACATACTGCAGCATCTGTTCCAAAGTAAAACCTTGGATTATTTGATGATCACTGAATACCGCTGTCCAAAAGAAAAACATCACAGCAAAATTCATCACATGCAGCAGTAACCAAAAGAAAATGGATCCTCTATAAGCAAAGGTTACCGCTATCTGCATACGGATGATCCCGAAGAATCTCTTTATCATAGTTGTGTTTCTGAACTTGCTGTAGGGGTTGGTTCAGGACTCTTTCTTTGCTGCAGCCAATAATCCTCGATGTCGATATTGGCAGAATTAATACCTGCTTGATTATTTTCAACGTAATCCTCACCTAAGATAATTGTCACTCCTACCATAGAGTACACTTCAGGTTCTTTGGTTTCGGCAATAATTTCTCCTTTACCTAAAATTCTTTGAGTCTCTTTTAATAATTCTAAATTCTGACCACTACTACGATCGATCAAAATAGTCTTTTCATATTGTTTCTTGCCGTACGTATTACGAATACCATATTGAGGATAAATAGTGATACCTTCCTGCATCAAGGTATTGGCTACTTTTCCGGCCAAGCCCCTGACTTTGGTACCATTGAGTACTTCAACCGGGACTGTGCCTCTCAGAGCCATTTCTGGATTATTTAAGACACGGGCAATGTACTTGTGAATAGTATCAAAAGTATCACCATCGGGTCGGAGTATCCAACCACCATTGAAGAGTTGATCGCGAACCTCTTGGCTTGGTACATAGAGTAATTCACCAGGCCCCTCCTTCAGTACTATATTATAGACGTGGCTCGGATCGACTTTTTTCCATAAGCCAGCTAATAGAAGCATATCTCGGAATGTTATGTCAGTAGAGTAATTTTTCTGTAGAGCGGTGGCTGTGTCAATTAATGCTGCAGCATCATCACTCAAGAAAATGTCTTTTATTTTATCCTTGAGTAAGCTGATAATTTGTTGTTGGCGACGAGAGCGATCAAAATCAGAAGCCACACTGACGCTATCATCGAGACTCACACCATGACGAGAGCGCACATATTGTAGGGCGATTTCACCATCCATACTTTGTGGTCCCTGCTCGAATCTCAGTGTTCGGTATGAATAATTTGGTCCGGGAAATTCATGATCGACAAAACCAGGATTGACATCGACCATCAGTCCACCAGAGCCAGTAAGAGCATCGAAGATGTCAACGAAACCACGGAAATCGACGTAAGCATAATAATGCATCGGCAAATTGGTAATCTTTTCTGCTGCTTCCCACATCAAGTCAAAAGCATGCTCTTCCCCTAATTGATGTTTTGCCAAAATATACAGAGTATTTATTTTACGATAACCAAAATTATCCAACTTCAAAACCAAATCTCGGGGAATAGACGTAAAAACTAATTTGGCTGGATCACGACAAAGACTGGCGACCATAATACTGTCCACCAATTCTGATCCATCATCATACTCTTTGCCGCCTCCACCCAGAACCAAAATATTCGTACATCCCCTTTCATCAGCTTGGGTATCTTCAACAACTACCGGCAAAAAGTGTTGTACGAGAGAAGTGGGATCAGAGACTGCCTGAAGCAAAGCTTGAGTGGTCCGAAACATAAAAAATCCGCCAAAAGCCAGCAAACCGACAAATACACTAGTTACACTGACAAGTAGCCACTTTACGAGAGAGTCTGAACTATTCATAGAGTAAATATGCCAAAACAAGATAAAGAATTTGCTAATCCTTGTACAGAAGAAGAATAAATTCTAAGTTCTAAATTCTAAGTTCTAAATTCAGAATTTGGCAGTTTTTGGTTGTTTTAAGCAGCTTTTCTTATATCGTTCGCAACTATGTTCCTCTCGACAGCAGCTTTTTGACTTTGATTATCCTTCCAGAGGTTAGCGAGATCTACCACATCAGGCATTTTGCCTCGCAGTTGTTGGAGTTTAATTAATATTGCACGATCATCGTTGAGATCGACTCCCCAACGCTCATGAGCCACCTCCAATGGGCTTTTTCCTGTTTCAGGAGCGGACGCGTTTTCTAGACCTTTCATATGTGTATTGGTTTTGTGAAATACTATTCTCTTAATTTTACCACAATGAAATGGAGATCACCACTACCACTAGAAACTAATCTTGTGTATAAATGTGAAAGAATAAAGGCTTTTATGGAAAAACAGAAAGTGATTATTATCGGGGCTGGTCCTGCCGGTTACACTGCCGCTCTTTATGCTGCTCGTGCCTCTCTGGACGTGACTGTATTAGCTGGTCCCCAGCCGGGAGGACAATTAACCACAACCAGTGTAGTAGAAAATTTTCCCGGTTTTCCCGATGGTATTAATGGGCCGGATTTGATGCTCAATATGCAAAAACAAGCTGAAAGATTTGGAGCGAAACTTCTTTATGAGACTGC
>CAZGLA010000108.1:0-1925 GCA_964526575.1 uncultured Candidatus Peribacteria bacterium
TAGAAGCAAGAAAAAGTTTACCGCTCATCGAGTCCACTGAGGGTATATCTCTTGTTGCTGCTGGGTTAGTGATTATCTCCTCATTGGTTTTGGGCATTTCTGTGCCGTCTCTCCTGTGGTTATGGGTTGCTAGTCATCTCGGCTTAACTTTGATCTTCGGTTTTTGGCTGTTAATACATAATCCCATTCCTTCATTGCATCACTTGTTGCCAGAGACTTTTTTTAATCGAGAATGGAATATTTCATTTGCCACACCACTGAAGGCTCTGATACTCAGTATGTTTTTGATCGTTCCCTTGGCAGAATTATATTTTACTTCCGCTTTTGTAGAGCTATTCGGTGAAAAAGAACAAGTAATCAGCACTGGTATTGCTTTGTTCCTAGCTGCCGTCGGTATTATGATCTTATTCAACCAGTTCTTTGTTGCTCCTAAATTGTTAGCAAAATCAGGCAGTATGGGAACTTTACTGTCTGCTGCTCTCATGACCTCCCTGGCAGCGGGCCTCAGTTTGCTTTTCCCGGGGTTCTGGTTGGCAGCGTTGGTGAGACTAACGCATGAAAGCTTTTTACCGGTATTTAAACTAGGCTATGGTTCAACTTTGTATGCTGTTCCTATCAATAAGCGTTTGGAAATGAAATCCTTTGTCGATGGGATTATCATTCCTGTAGCTATGATCATTGCCTCTGGAATAGTCGTGATTCTCGAAAAGTTTATTCATGGAGAAATTCTTTGGCCTCTCCTCGCAGTATTTATTCTCATCATCACAGCCATCACATTCACTTTATTTCCAATACTCAAGAAACGTTATACTGATTATATAGTTACTAATCTGCACAGCGATTCACACACTTTCAAAAAAACTCTTCTGCAAATACTCTCTGAACCAGGGCATGATGCCGCTCTCAACACCATGCATCGCTTGCTGAAGATGCCACGAGAACAAGAAGAGATTAAAACCCAAATTTTAAGTACACTCAGCACTCTTAAGAAATCTCACTCTCTGCCGGTTATCTTTGAATCTGCGCAACATGAAAGTGAAATGATCCGCCTAGCCGCTTTAAACGCCTTGAAAGAATATTCTTGGAACAAGGAAAATGTTTTTGAGCAAGGATTTTCTCGATATCATTTGCTGAAGTTATTACAAGAATCATTTGCTACTGAAAACAATGATGAAATTAAAATTGCTATCGTGGAATTACTAGCTCGTATTGATCATGAGCATGTTATAGAATTTCTTCTCGATGCCTTGGAAAGAAGTGACGTGCAGCTACGTGCACATATTATTCGCGTGATCGGCAGATTCCCCGACCCACACATTCACTATTACCTTAGTCCCTATATCCAAGATGAAAACCCTTGGATCCGTGCTTATGCCATTGCCGCTCTATGGCAATTTCCCCAAACTCGTCTGGAGCTTCTCGTGCAAATAGTAAAACTCCTTAATGCCAACGACCCTGATACAGTTTTGGCTAGTACGTTTTTATTGGGAGAATTACGCTCTCAGCAAGAACATCGTACGCTGCTCAAACGACTTGCCGATAATAATACTGACATTGCTTTTGAGGCTGCTTTGGCCTTGGTAAAGATTGGTGACTATCGAGGAGTATACAAAATAGTAGAAAGCATCCTCTCTGAACCAACGGTACTGCGTAAAGTAGGACGCGAGCTTGCTACAGAAACAAAAAGCATGCGCATTATCAAGCGGGCATTAGAACATGCCGTTACACACAAAATACACGATTATATTTTAATGTTTGGTAGCAAAGATAACTCTATAGATGAGATGGAAAAACTCTACCGCCTCGTAGGAGCAGAAGAAGAGTTATATCATCTGGAACACCTCAAGCCTATTTCGTCGATTTGATAATCTTATTGTTGTTCCTTTCTTGCCATTTCTCATATGTTCCTATGCGTTGAAGATTAT
>CAZGLA010000109.1:0-1800 GCA_964526575.1 uncultured Candidatus Peribacteria bacterium
CCTTTGCCAGATGGTGTGGTACAAACAGGAGAAGATATTATCCGTCCCACGAGCACCGGTGCAAATGTGCCCGTAAGCAGTTTCACTACTGAGGCCACAGCAAACTAGAAATTTAAAGTGTAAAGTTTAAAATGTAAAATGATAATTCTGAACTCTGCACTTTCAATTTATAATTTATAATTTTGCTTATGTTGCGTAGGTTGGGATTTAGTTTAATAACAATCATCGGCTATATTTTTATAAGTTCAATAGTAATTGTTTTAGCTCAAGGCTACACAGTAGATTTCGAGTCCAGAAAGTTTTTGTCTACAGGATTGTTTGAAGTGAATACTTTTCCTCGCGGTGCTACATTGGCGGTAGATGGTGTAAGTACGACAAAAACCACGCCCACGACCCTGACGCATTATTTGCCGGGAAGGTACGTTTTAGACATGACTTTCCCTGGCTATCAAGAGATTTCTCTTCCTATTGATATTGAGTCTGAATTGGTGACACATCTTGATGAGGTTTCTTTCTTTCCTCGTTCAGATAATTGGCGAAACATAGTAGTTTCTACTCAAATTCTGAATATGGCTACTTTCCCAGAAAATTCATTATTTCTCGTGCAGACTGAAAATGAAATAGGCTGGTGGCGTTTCCAAAAGCAAAGGCTAACCAAACAATTCGCTGTTGTCAGCAGCAATGCAGCAATTTATAACTGTTTGCAAGATGGCAGTGCTTGCCTAGTGGTAGATGGCGATCAGGCTTATTTGGTCGACATAGATCGTCGGACAAATCGGAAATTGAAAGGATTGCCCGTGATTAATAATGATCATAGCTTTTTCAAGTTTCATGATGATTATGTCGTTTTCGCCAAACAGGGGAATGATCTCACCATGCAGAAAATCTATGCGGATGGCTCAATCACTACGCAAATTTTCGTCGAAAATGTCGATGCCTTTGTAGTAGCTGATCAGAATATTTGGTTTGTAAAGGACCATGCTATCTGGAGTCAATCGCTCATCAGCGGTTTATCACAAAAAATCACTACTGTTGGCGATGGCAAAATAAAAGAATTGTTTGTAATGTCAGATTACCTTTTGTGGCAAAAGGCTACCGGTGAAACTGTGCTTTTTGATAGTTCTTTGGAAGCGGTCATCAATACTTGGTCTTCATTGAGAATATTTCCTAATGGAAAAGATAGTCTAGCTGTCGTACAAGATGCGAAGATTTGGTTGATTTCCAGCGAAAGAGGCTTGCTCTTCTTGGGCCAAGCTGCCAGCACTATCAATAATCTTATGCCTTATACCAAAATGGTCTGGATGGCCCAATTAAACAATGGTAATTCGGTATTGGTGATTATTGATCCGGCAAAATTTGTAGATATCGAAAACCACTATTCTGATCTGGCGATTTTGCCTTATGAAGGCATATTAGCGAGAGAATCCAGTACACCAAATACGCTTTATTATCATATGTTCCCAGAACAATCATGGCTCAAAGAAATAATGAAAAATTAATTCGCCGTTTTTTTTGTCATGCCGAAGTCATCCCGCCCATGCGGGAGGATTCGAGGCATCTCGTGGTAAGACCCGTTTATTAGCTTCATCTCAAAGAGATCCCTCGAACGTCGCGTTGCGCCGCTTCGGGATGACAGAATGCCTCTGTGTTCTGTCAGTTACTGATGAGTGTCTGATGACCACCTTTGATGATCGTGTCATTGCCTGTAGGGGCTGTGTTGAGACCGGGGTTGGGATAAATCTGCTTGAAACGGACGACAAATCGCTTGAGACTGGTGCCTACAGGAGTACAAGTCATCAG
>CAZGLA010000110.1:0-7974 GCA_964526575.1 uncultured Candidatus Peribacteria bacterium
GAAAACGCTAAGATCATCAACAACTTTATTGAATTCATCGGCGACCGTGTCGACGCCAGACCATGGTCACTCTGGGCCCGCGGCACCGCTTCGTGATTCAATGATATCGCTATGAACATCTTCCGACAAATTGCTGAAAAATTCCGCGGGAAACCTGAACAATCTATTAAACCTGAGCAGCCAACTATTCCCGCTGCCGAAAGGGATCAGTTGAGGGAAGTTATAAGCTATCGCGAACCAGCAAAGCCTGAAGCTGAGATACTGGAACAGGAAAAGTTATTAGATATTTTATCAGAACAAGGCTACCCTTCTATGCTGGATGCCTTACGACAATTTGGCATCGTTCTTGATGATGTTCCTACTCTTGAAGAGATTAGGCTTCATCTTACTCGCCCAATTCTGGAAAAGGCCTTAAAACTAAAAGAACCAACGCTTCTTCTCATCCCACCCCAAACGGTACAACAAATGGTAGAGGCTATTAATTCTCAAGTGGGTAAAAATGAGCTAATAAAATCTGAGTTAGAATATGGTAACAGGATCCGTGACTTATTGAGCAACACTAAAGTCGGCGATCCAGAGAGTTGGGAAGTAGCTATTGTAGAAGGCTTACAAAATATCCCATTTGACCAGGAAATATTGCACAAATATAATAAGACGATGGAAGAGCTACGTAAAAAGTACAATATCCCCGGTCCCGAATCGCAAAGATATGAAGAGAGGGAGAGAGAAATGTATAAGCGTGAGGGTTATATTCCTCGCTTTGATAATCATTATATAGCGTATTGGTACGACTCGAAATATGAAAAGCTGGGCCTTGATAGGCTTTGGGGAGCAAGGCCATATCTTGCTTTAATGATGAAAGGATTGTCTGTTGGTAAACCTATTGATGTTCAGAAAAAGGAAGCAACATCAACTGTTCTAAGTGGATTTTCAGAGGCCGATAATTCCTACTTATATGGTTGCTATCTTGATGGTCATGTTGTACTTGATGGTACCGACTATTTCCCTGCAACGTCAATAAATGTTCGTGGCTTTGTAGAGGTGATGTAAATTTTATTTTCCTTCCTTTACGCGTTCAATAAATTCACCGTTCTCAGTGTTGATCCTGATTGATTCGCCCTCTTCGACGTAGAGAGGAACAGTGATGCTTATACCAGTTTCTAATTTGGCTTTCTTGCTACCACCGGTGGCTGTGTTACCCCTCACTCCTGGCGGGGTATCAATGACTTTCAAAGTAACTTTGGCAGGCAATTGTAAGGTGATGGGCTTGCCTTGGAAATACATAATATCGACATCAGATCCTTCGAGGAGATAATCAGTAGCATCACCTAATTGTTCTTTGGTCATTTCAAATTGGTCGAAGCTTTTTTGATCCATAAAAGCAAATCTGTCGCCATCACGATACATATATTGGGATCGATGATTTTCTAATTGTGCTTCCTCAGGATTATCAGAAGGCTGAAAAGTCTTGTGTAGTGTCCGTCCGGTAATGAGATTTTTGAGAGTGCACTTCACCGTTGCCTTGCGTTGTTGCATACGCATGAATTCGTATTCGGTAACGATCCATGGTTCGCCATCGATAGTAATCTTTGTCCCTTTGCGCAGTTCGGTGTATTGCATAACTCATTGATTAAATGCCCTGCCAGGGTAACTCATGGTGATGTTGTTAAGCAAGGCCTGCGTGTCACTAGGGAATAGTGGTAGGTGTAGTGGTAGTTCAAGTGGTAGAAGATAGGGGAAAGAAATAGTTAATAGATATAGATATGGGCATAGTTCTAGTGTGGAGTTTATCGTTATAGATATGAGAAAATAGTTCTAAGTTCTAAATTCTAGGAACTTGCGACTATAACTAATTACTAGAACCAGAACTATACCTATGCCTATGTCGATAAACTAGGAACTAACTTCTAATATGTTATAATTAAAGGAATACTCAAAACAAATGGTCACAATCAGCAATTTAAAGGAATTGTTAAGTCCAGCATACGAACATAAGTTTGCTGTGCTCGCTTGTAATGTCCGCCATCCGCTGATTATGCAGGCTTGTTTAGATGCTGCTTTCCAAGTAAATGCGCCATTGATTTTACAAATTTCTGAAAGTGAACATGCGTATTGTGATTGGTCATTTTCTAGCTTTGCTGCACATGCTATAGAAAAAATCACTTACTTTACTGAGAGGTATGGTTATCAAATTCCAGTTGGCTTACATGTTGATCATGTTCAAAAAAATGATGAACTTATTTTGGAGGCCTTAATGGCAGGATTTCGCTCGGCGCTTTTAGATTTATCGATGTTACCTGATGAAGAAAATCATGCCCGCTGTAAAACTATGATTGAAAAGGTGCATACCCTTAACGCTAGTTTGGAAGTAGAGCAGGGCGCCATTGGTTTTGCGAAGGATTTACCAGAAGATGTGAACGATATAGAGAAACTCTATACTACCGTAGAACAAGCATTGGCCATGGTGGAGGCTGTTCATCCTGATGCCTTAGCTATTGCTGTCGGCAATGGACATGGAACATATACAGAAACCCCTCATATTGGTTTTGACCGGATACGAGACATAGCTAACGCTCTTAAATCCTATAAAACACCATTGGTCCTTCATGGGGGCAGTGGCCTACAAAGTATGTTTAAAAAAGCAGTAGAAAGCGGTATTAATAAAGTTAACTATGCTACTGAACTTACCAATATTCTTTTCCAGAATCTGCCTGAAGACTTATTAGCCAAAATGAATAAAGCTGCCAAAGAGAAAGGAATTGATCTTCGCAAAGTTATTGGTCAATTTAAAATAGAAATCAATCAAATCTCCCAAGAAAGAAAAGCAGCACTACACCAAGATATTGTGAAGCAGATTATAAAAGTTATTTCTGAAGGACTAGGTTCTGCCAATACTAGTCATTTTTACTCTTAACGAATCTAATCGGGCTTGTTTTTCTAGGTATGGATACGTAGAATAGCATCTGTAACTTTTTCTATGCCTACAAAAGTAAAAAGCAAACCCGGACGTGCAGCTAAAGGTAAAAAAGCTGTTGTTAATATAACAGAACAAGTGGAGAAGGTTCTCGATAGTCTTCGCCCATATCTGATTTCTGATGGCGGTAATATTGAATTGTTAGGCGTCGATGAAAAACATGGCATTGTCACTGTTCATTTAGTTGGAGCCTGTGCCACTTGTCCCAGTGCTACGATGACCCTATATGCTGGTGTCGAGAAAACCCTCAAGGAGAAAATTCCTCAGATCAATGCTTTGGTAGCGGTGTAACATGCTGAAAAAAAAGATTTATCTTGATCATGCCAGTGCTACTCCTGTCGATCCACAGGTGGTTAAGGCAATGCTGCCTTATTTTACTGAGTGGTATGCCAACCCCGCCAGTCTTTATAGTATTGCTCGTAAAGTGAGTGCGGACGTTGAAAAAGCTCGGGCTACGGTGGCTCATTCTATCAGTGCCCGACCAGAAGAAGTTATCTTTACAGCGGGAGGCACTGAGGCAAATAATCTAGCCATCTTTGGCGTTGCTCAAGCATTAAAAAATAAAGGGAAACATATTATTACTTCCAAGATTGAGCATCAGTCCATTCTTAGTCCTTGCCGGACATTAGAAGGGAGAGGCTTTAAGGTTACCTATGTCGACGTTGATCAGTTTGGCATTGTCGATCCGAAAGAGGTGGAAAGAACCATAACCAATGAAACTATATTGGTCTCTATTATGTTTGCTAATAATGAAATTGGCACCATTCAACCCTTGGCAGAAATAGGAAAGATCACGAGGAGACATAAAGTCTATTTACATACTGATGCCTCGCAATGTTTGGGTTTGCTGCCAGTGAACGTTCAAGAACTTAAAGTAGATCTACTTACCTTAAATAGTGGCAAGATTTACGGACCGAAAGGTGTTGGTGCTCTTTATGTAAGGAAGGGAACCGAGATCAAGTCTCAAATTCTGGGTGGTAGTCAGGAAACGGGGCTGCGAGCAGGGACTAACAATGTGCCAGGAATTATCGGTTTTGCTAAGGCGTGCGAATTGGCTGTAAGAAATCAGGGCAAAGAACAAGAAAGATTAAGTAAGTTACGAGATATGCTTATTAACGAGATACTAAAAATCTCTGGCAGTCGTTTAAATGGTCACGCTGTCGATCGGATAGCAAATAATATAAATGTCAGTTTTTCGGACATTGAGAGCGAGGCACTGCTGTTTTATCTCGATGCTGCTGGTATTTATGCTTCAGCTGGTTCTGCCTGTAAGACTAATACCGTCTCACCCAGTCATGTACTCTTGGCATTAGGTTTATCGCCAGAGTTAGCCCAAGGAAGCCTGCGTCTCACCTTAGGAAAAAGCACAAAACTGGAAAATATCGCATATGTATCGAAAGTTCTATCGATGAGCATCGATAAATTGCGTTCTGTAAGCCGAGAACGTTAATTTTGAGCTGTTTTTTGTAAGCCGTTACCATCATCATACTCCAGGGTATTCGAGGCTGGAAAGGTGAGTCGGGGTAGATAGCATTGACAATTCTTATAGGGTAGCCTAGAATCCGCCCTGGAGTTTTGTTATGGCGGATTATCTCCGAAAATTCTACGCAAAAATTTCCTATATCTTTTCAGAAAAGTTTATAGGTGTAGAATACATAAGGAATGAGCGGCTATACAAACTTCTTTATTTCTGAGAATAAGGACAATACACCGTGGTTCGCCCAGCGACCTTGGTGTTTTTTAATTTATGGTGACAAACTAAACAGGTTTTTCCTTTACGACCATATACTTTTAAAAATTCATAATTACCACCCTTTTTACCATCAGCATCGACGAAGTGCGCAAAGGTAGTTCCGCGCAAGATGATGGCTTTTTCTAATATATAACGAATAGAATTGAGCAATGTGTTGGCTTTGATTCTGGTAATAGCGTTACAGGGACGAAGGGGAGAGATGTGAGCGTGGAAACAAGATTCATCGGCATAAATATTACCAATGCCGGCGATTTTTGTTTGATCAAGAAGAAAGCTCTTAATTGGTTTTTTGCTTTTTTGCAGTTGTAGATAAAAACTTTTGTCTAAAACTCTGTCCCAAGGTTCAGGACCCAAAGCTTTGAGACCGGGATCTGGATCATTGGTCGTACTATAAACGATACGACCAAAACGCCGCATGTCTTCGAAATATAATTTGAGGTGATCAAAAACTAGTTCTGCTCGGACAAACTTTTTACTTTTAGGTTTTTCATACAACCTACCTGTCATGCGTAAATGTATACTCACTTGAAAATCGTTATTCCCTTTCAAGAGAATGTACTTACCTCGGCGTAAAACTTGGTGAATATGAAGAGGTATAAATGGCGCACGATAAACCACTGTCTCCGGCTTAAACTTCTTTATTTCGAGAAGATGATGACCAACAATTTTAGGTTTTAGGCTACGAACTACGGTTTCTACCTCGGGTAATTCAGGCATAAATGCTGTGCCATGAACCCGAGCTAAGCCCCGAAGGGCATATTAGGCGAGTGGTTTATGGACTTTGGGAGAAGGTGAATCTATGCTATAATAAAATGATTTCACTATTTAGTAAATAAACATAAAAACCATAAAAAATTATATGAAAAAGTTGCTTCTCTCTCTAGCCCTCGCCATTTCTGTTGTAACCTTTCCAGTTTCTGCCGCTGAGGGACCATCAATTGCCGTAATTGGTCCGACCGAGAGACCAACTTTTGCTGCCCGTTTTGAAACGGCAAGTTTTGAAGTTTATTTACCCCATGACAGTCTTTATGATCTCAATGTAACCTTGACCAACCTGAGCTCTATTGCTTTGGCTACGGATGGTTTAACATCGACGCCTCTTCGTTTAGCTACCGTTCGTCCTCAATCTCAAGATATTAGTCCCTTCTTCAATCCTACTGACCCGAACTGGGTAGGAGGTAACCGCATACGCGCTAATAATGGTAGTGGAGTAGTGGTGCAACCTAATGAACAAGTAGATTTTATGGCTTCTATCAAGGCGCCTTCAACACCTGGAAAGTATCTTCTGGCTTTAGATCCTGTGGTTGAAAGTGTCACATTTATAAATGCGGATGATTTTATGCTTACTATAATCGTTGATAACGATATTACTCCATCAGCTCAATACATTAGCGCTACAGAAAAGCGCATCGTTATCGATACTGGAGCTCAGAGATTACATCAGCAAGTCGGTGGTGATGATCTGAATGTATTTATAGTTTCTACTGGGAAGAATGGCTACAATACACCCCCAGGAGATTACCATGTCGCTCACAAAAATGACGTTCGTTTTTCTCGTGCCTATAATCTCTATATGGATAACTGGTTAGGATTGGCTCATGATCGTTATGGTTTCCGTGGTTATGGCGTTCATAAATTACCTTATTGGAAAACTCGTTCTGGGCGCATCTACGAAGGAGAAGCTCATCTCGGTCGCCGTGTGAGTCATGGCTGTGTTCGTTTGGGCTACAATGAATCAAAAACTGTTTACGATTGGGCCGAGGTCGGTACTGATGTGAAGATCATATAGCGTTTCTGACTATATTTGTTAGACTGAGCATGCACTAAAAATTCAGAATTCAGAATTCAGAATTGAATTTAGAATTATTTTATGTCGTTAATAGTCAACAAAAAAGCGCGGTTTGAATATGAAATCTTGGAAACGTTCCAGGCTGGGGTTAAGTTAACTGGTCCGGAAGTGAAGTCGGTGCGTGCCGGCAATGCCCAACTTCTTGGTGCTTACGTAATTATTCGTGGCAATAAAGCAACTTTGCTCAATGCTCACATCAGCCCTTACAAACCAGCTTTCACTCATAATTCAGAACCTACACGTTCACGAGATTTACTACTCAAAAAAAGTGAATTGAAAAAGTTGGAGGATAAAATACAGGAAGGCCTCACCTGTGTGCCTTTATCAATGTATTTAAAAAACAATTTGATTAAAGTAGAAATCGGCCTGGCTCGCGGTAAGAAACTTCATGATAAAAGAAAGAGCATCAAGGAGAGAGAGACAAAACGGACTATTAGTCGCGCTCTACGAAGCAAATGATGCAGATGTTTGTCATGCCGAAGTCCCGCATAGCGGGATTCGAGGCATCTCGTGGTAAGACCTGTCTTGTGGTCAAGAAGAATTATTGTGGTTACGATCAGATTTTTGAAAGGATCAACCTTATCTCAAAGAGAACTCTTCCGCCCTGCCGTCCCTTTAACTACCGGACCATCCCTACCACGAGATCCCTTCCCTCGACGCACTCGGGACAGGCTACCGTCGCGTTGCGCCGCTTCGGGATGACCAGTCCGCTCAGACTGCTACCAATCTACTCTCTGTCTCGTTTGTTTCAACTCTCCACGTAGTTTTTTCACTGCCAACATTTTCTCTTTGGATCTTTTAGAACGCTTTTTCTTTTGTTTAATTAATTTAAAGATCTTCCTGGCTCTTTCCGATTCTTTGCCACGTTTTTGGTCTTCGATCTTAAGAATGAGTAGCTTGTAGGCAGAAATGCGATTTTTGCTTTGTTCACGATGTTTTTGCGTACGAACTTCAATGCCGGTAGGAATATGTTTCAATAAAACCGTACTCGATGTCTTGTTAATCTTTTGTCCGCCCTTCCCACTGCCTCGGGTAAACTGTTCGGTAATATCAGCTGGATTTATATTCAGGCTACGTGCTTTCTCCAAGAAATGGTCAGGTAATTCGATAGGGAAGTTCATAGTATCTACAACAAACTCTCCTGATAATCCGGTTCACAGAGTACACGTTCGGTCTTATAAACCGACTCTAGCGATATATCGCAGCGATCACAGTTTCGATGTGCGATCGGTTGCATTTCTAGGTAGCGAGAGAGATTCTTTATACGAATTAGCGGCGAGATTCGCGGTATAGGGATCTGAAAGCGACGATAAAAATCTACTTCAGCTTTGACCAGGCGATATTTCTTGCCAGTCTGGGCACATGCAAAAACATTATTGATCATGTCATCGGTAAATG
>CAZGLA010000111.1:0-6195 GCA_964526575.1 uncultured Candidatus Peribacteria bacterium
TTGATAACCAGTTACGTGGCCGTTCCGGTCGTCAAGGAGATCCCGGTAGTAGTCAATTCTATGTTTCTATGGAAGATGATTTGATGCGTCTGTTTGCAGGGGATCGTATCAAGACGCTTATGGAGAAACTGAATATTCCCGATGATCAGGAAATTGAAAATTCTATGATGACCTATTCTATCGAAAGTGCCCAAAAACGCGTAGAGGGGCGCAACTTCGATATTCGAAAACATGTCTTGCAGTACGACAATGTGATGAATCGTCATCGTCATCTTATATATGCTCGTCGTCGCAAAGTGCTGACAGCTGCTGATTTGCGCAGTGATATTCGAGAAATGCTGAGAGCGGAAATAACAAATCTAGTCAGGAGCCATATTAATGTAGAAACCAGTGAGGTTGATCGCCAACATTTACAGGAAGGTTTGATCGCTATTCACAAGTTAGATCAAGATGTCCTAGCCTCTTTGACTGAAGAAATTATTCAAAATCCAGAAAGTCTTATTGAGAAAGTTAATGACACGTATATTGCTGCCTATGATGAAAAAGTGACCAAGGCTCCCAATGCCGAATCCATGCATATGTTGGAAAAATTTGTGTATTTGCGCACGATTGATTCTTTGTGGATGGATCATTTGGACTATATGCAATATTTACGCGAAAAAGTTTCATTAAAAGCTTATGGTCAGCGCGATCCATTGGTGGAATACAAACAAGAAGCTTATCTAGCTGTGGAAAAACTTTTGGGGATGATTCAATCAGGTGTTGTTAACACGATATTCAAGGTTGATTTTACCCCGCAAATACGTCAAACCGCTGAACCAATAAATATCATGACCAATGAGCAACAGATTGAAAATCAAATAGAAGAAAGTAGCTTGGTGGCGAAGCCGGAGATGACAACGGTGATAAAGCAAGGTGCAAAAATAGATCGCAATGATCCTTGTCCTTGTGGCAGCGGCAAGAAGTACAAGAAATGCCATGGGAAATGAATTCAGAATTCAGAGTTCAGGATTCAGAATTGAACTTAACTCATGAGAGTGTATTCTAATTGATAATTTTCAATTGATAATTGTTAATTGATCTTGTAACCTTGGGGCGACACCCTTTTTGTAATTAACCTATCTCTATGAAACGTGTTCTTCACTCAATTATCGTGACTGGTCTACTCATGTCTACGATGGTGCCTTTTGTTTCTGCCGATGAAATTACTACTACACCTACTAGGACTGAAACGAATCGTCCTGGTGCTACAAAGGGATTTAATCAAGATCGATGGCAAGTTGTTCAGAATTTCTATCATGCCATGAAAGAAAGATTCGAATTTGCAACAAAGCGATTATCTGAGATTGCTGATCGTATGCAGAAAAAGGCTGATGAATTTGAAGGTAAGGGTGCTGATACTTCAGGAGTTGAACAGAATATTACTGATGCCAAAGCTAAATTGGCTGATATTGAAGCATTAACTGCTACAGCTAATGACAACTTCCAGGCTATTCACAATGCTGAAGATCGCAAAGCTGCTTTCGCTACTTTCCGAGAAAGTGTTAAAAAGGTTCGTGAAGCTCTTCGTGCCGCTCATCATTCACTGAGAGAATCTGCTCATGGTCTCCGTGAAATACACCAAAGTTTAAAGGTAGCAGAAAGTGAAACTGTTTCTGAGTAATATGAAATTTTCTGCAATAACAAAAGTCACTGTTGGAATTGTGTTTATTGGAGGGGTGACTGCCTGTGGGCAGCCCCCGGCTATTCCTTATTCTTCAACCTCTCCTACTTCGTACTCTCAAGATTTGGAAGGACTGAATATGGAAGATATAGGTATGAATGAAATGGCCATGATCGAAAAAGAATTCAGTGGTACCGACTCTTTGGATGCCTTTGATTTAGAATTGTCTCAGGTGTACATGAATGATGACGCCGACACGGTTTTAGGGAAGATTGAACAAGAGTTGTAAGCGTATTCTGTTGTCATGCTGAGTGAAACGAAGCATCTCTTGAGATCCTTCACTGCGTTCAGGATGACAAATGTGTCACTCTGCACTTTTTATCCTTATTTCTCTCGCTTTAGCGCCATTGGAGGGACCAATGAGGCCTTTTTGTTCTAGGATATCGAGCAAACGTGCTGCCCGAGCATAGCCAATACGTAAATGTCTCTGTAATAGGGTTGCTGAGGCTTTTTGTGTACGGAGAACGAATTCGATAGCATCTTTTTCTAGAGCATCTTCAAAATTATCATTACTGCCTAATATTCCCATGCTGCCTGCATTGGGCAAGCCCTCAGGAATCTCGCGTTTTTCTTCAATGATATCAGTATGATAATCAGGAGAAGCAGTTAATTTAATTTCATTAGTCACCGCCTTGATTTCATCGGGACTGACGAAAATACCCTGTACACGGATCAGGCCAACACTGTTTGGGTCCTGATACAACATGTCACCAGCACCGATAAGGCTTTCGGCCCCTTGGCGATTTAAAATAGTGCGGGAATCAATGCCTGAAGATACGGTGAAAGCAATACGAGCGGGGATATTCGCTTTGATAAGACCGGTAATCACATCTACCGAAGGTCTCTGTGTCGCTACTATCAAATGAATACCGACAGCGCGAGCCATTTGAGCCACGCGACAAATACTGGCCTCGATTTCTTTGGAGGCGACCATCATCAAATCTGCCAATTCATCAATGACAATGACAATATACGGCATTTTCTCATCCGGTTTCTTCTTGTTGTAATGATCAATATTTACTTCACTGGCTGACTCTAATTGTTTATAACGATGATTCATTTCTGCTACTGCCCAGCGGAGCGCTAATATAGCTTTATCTGGATCAGTAACTACGGGAGTTAATAAGTGCGGTAAACCGCGGTAAGCATTGAGCTCAACGCGTTTGGGATCAATGAGAATAAAACGCATATCCTCAGGTGCATTTTGATAAAGTAGACTCAGAAGTATAGTATTCATGCACACGGATTTCCCAGAACCGGTAGCACCGGCAATCAATAAGTGGGGCATTCTCTTGAGATCAGTCGTCACATATTCATTGTTTACGTTTTTACCGAGAGCAATGCGTAAGGGAGATTTGATACCGGTAAAAGAATCGCTCAAAAGTACCTCCTTCATGCGTACCAGTGAACGTTTTTTATTGGGAATTTCTATGCCCACTTTATCTTTACCAGGGATGGGAGCCTCAATACGGATGCTTTCGGCTTTGAGCTTCAAAGCAATATCATTTTCTAGCGAAGTTATATTCTTCAGCTTTACTCCTGTCGGTGGTGTGAACGTGTATTGAGTCACCGTAGGTCCGAGATTGGCATCGATGTGAATATTATCTTCAGGTTTAATCACATTAAATTCTAGTAGAGTCTGATACAGTCTATGCACGTTGCCTTCGATTTCTTTGGGATCATCGATATGGGTATCGGTATTGTCGGAAAGAAAATCTAAAGAAGGAAATTTATAATCACCCTTCATTGGCGGTAGGCTGATATGAGCTTTTTTTAGTTGAGCCGCGGTTCGTTGGGGCGCAGTTAGTTGGGCTGAGGTTAGTTGGGGCGCAAGATTTTGCGCCCGAGACTGAATATTAATATCCCTTTTCTGTTTCTTTTCAGAGTTATCAGTTGTGACAGAAAAAGTTTGTTTTTTAAATGATGGTTCTAATGTTTCTTTTTCTTCTTTATTGGGCAAATCAGCTTTGAGCCATTCGATAAAACCAAATATTTTCTTGATTGAGATGTCAAAGGTGATCAGTAAACCAATAAGAGCTGTGGCCAATAATATGGCTACTGTCCCCGCATCACCAATGGAATAGCGTAATATGGTGGTGATAACAAAGCCTACATAACCACCATAATCGCCAGCTTTAGCTGTTTCTAAGATCAAATTCAGGGGTAATGCTAAATGAATCAGTCCCAATATAGAAAAGAAGAAGACAGTGATACCGAAAAGTCGGGCAAATGAAGGCTTGAAGCTTGAGGTGAAGAAAATAAGGATTCCTGCTGTACAAAGGGCAACAGGTAAAGCATAAGCACCAAAACCAAAAAAGCGAAATAAAAGTAGAGAAATAGTGCCACCAACATAGCCGGCCTTACCCATCAAGCTTAAAGCCGAGAGAATTGCCACTGCTAACAAAAAAATCACCATGATTTCTCGATTGGTTGAGCTCTTCAATTTGAGATTGGGAACACCAATCCTGAGTATACCTTTGCGTTTCTTTCTCCTTTTGGCCATACGAAAGTTTAGCGCTTGGATGATACCATAGGAATTCAGAATAATGAATTATTATGGTATACTTTAGAGAAATAAATATCTATCTATGAGTAGTCCAGAGGGAACCGATAAAAGTCGTGAGAGGACAGAACAACAAACTGCGGCACCAGCTTTACCATCAGGAAAGGATTTAAAAGAAGGGATAGATAGTGTTCGCAAAATATTGGCTGGGAATGAACGTTTGTCTGATAATGAAGTGCGTAAGAAAGCTATAGAAAAACTTAGGTGGTTATTTATGACAAACGGACTCAATCAATCACCGGTAGACAGTAACTTGAGTTACTTGAAAGAGAGGGTAGCCGACAGTGACGATCCAGTCAGCTTAGAGATCCTCAAAGAAGAGTTTCCAGGTATAGATGACATAGGAGATATCGCCAGCATTGTTAACTTTATGAGTAATGAGTGGAATAAAGTAGTAGACCAGGAAGAGAAGGGGGGAGATCAGGTCGCAACATCTTTAGATAATTCTCTTAATAATCTAAAGAAAAAAGAGCAAGATATTGTAGCAAAGAGCAAGAAGACTTCTGGAGCTCCGACAGTTGTACCACCAACTCAACCATATGTTCCTACTCTTCAGGATTTAAAAGATGAAGGATACGATCTTAGTGGGGAAGAATAAAGTTTTTGTGTTTATTTATTCCTAATCAGACGTGATTCTGCTAAGGTAGGCATGCTTATCTTGAGTGATTCCTATGCTTGATAGTTCTATTTCCCAAATAGTCAAAAAACTATTTGATGTCGATTTGGAGAAAGTGGTCATTGAATTTCCGAAAGAAGTTTCTTTTGGTGACATCGCTTTGCCTATAGCGATGCAGTTGGGGAAACAACTGAAAAAGAATCCTCGGGAAGTGGCTGAGGCTTTACTAAAAGCAATTGAAGAACAAAAATTACCGGAAATCGCCAAGATCGAAGTGGCCGGACCGGGATTTATTAATATTACGTTTACACCGGAGTATTTAATTGCTCAGATAAAGGAAGGGTTCGGTGCTTATCAGAAAGAAAATAAAGGGAAAAACATATTATTAGAATACGGCTCAGAAAATATTGCCAAGTCCATGACCGTCGGGCACCTACGTTCTAATATTATTGGCCAGGCTTGTACCAATATGTATAAAGCTTTGGGTTGGGATGTCACATCAGACAGCCATATCGGTGATTGGGGGCTGCAGTTCGGTAAATTGATCCTTGCTTATCGAATGTGGGGTGATAAAGCCACAATTGAAAAAGATCCTATCAATGAATTGGTAAAATTGTACGTACGTTTTCATGAGGAAGAAGAAAAAGACCCTTCTCCCGCGGATGCGGGCTCAGGGCAGGCACTTACTGATGAGGCTCGTGCCGAGTTTGCCAAACTAGAAAAAGGCGATGCTGAAAATAAGAAACTCTGGCAATGGTTTTATGATGCCAGCATGAAGGAGTTTCGTGAACTGCATACGATTCTTGGTGTGCATCATGACACCGAACTAGGTGAATCATTCTATCTCCCTTGGCTCAATCATATTGTGGAGTTGTGTAAGGAAAAAAAGATTGCTGTCGTCGGTGAAGATGGTTCTGTTTATATTGATTTTGGTAAAGATAAGCAGCCTCTCTATATTTTAAAAAAGGATGGTTCAACCTTATATTCGACCAGAGATTTGGCCGCTATTGAATATAGACTAACTCAATATCCTGATTTGAAACGCATGGTCTATTTTGTTGATTATTCCCAAAGACAGTATTTTGAACAGTTGTTTGCTTCAGCTAAGAGACTTGGTTGGTACTCAGATTTTACTCATGCGTATTTTGGTATAGTAAGACTTCCCGAGGGCAGAATGTCTACCCGAAAGGGAAATGTCGTGTATTTGCGTGAGTTAATCGCGGAGGGCAACAAACGTGCTCATGACATTCTGGAAGAAAAGGAGGTGGAGTTAACTGATGCTGAAAAAGAAGA
>CAZGLA010000112.1:0-3959 GCA_964526575.1 uncultured Candidatus Peribacteria bacterium
AGTGAATCTGAGTACCACCTATTTTTCTACTTTCCTAGCTCTCGATGAAGCTTGGCCTCTGGGAATTATTTTAGGATTACTACTCAGCATCATTTGGATTTATATCTATGAAGCTTGGCAAGGAATGTTGAGTACGAATAAACAATTGGAAGAAATTTTTGACAAATCGACATTCTGGCTGAAAAAGGGCCTGGATAACAATTTGAATCCCATAGTTAGTTTGGTAGAAAATAATACCCGGACAACATTGGTAAGTAATCGTGCCGACGCCAAAATGCTCAAAGCCGCCCTCGCCAAACATAAGAATATTCATATCGCATCTAGCAGCGCCAGCAAAAAAACCGGTCATGCTGTCCAAATAGTAAACTTCCCCAAAGACAGTTCCGCTTTACTTGATAATCAATCACCGGTGATTGTACTGGCAGAGAGAGGCAAGAGTCGTGTGCATGAACTCAAGACCTTGAAATCACTGCTCGGCTCTCGCGAGACATATACTGTATTGCTTTAAAATAATTTACCGATGAATGTTTCATTTCCGGGAAGTAATGAAAAAGAAATCCAGTCTTACTCAAATGATCATCTTCCCCGTCTTTTAGAGACATTGAAGCTGACTGAACAATACACTCCTTCAAGAGGGAAAGTCCTTGAAGTGGGTGCTAAACCTTTTGTTCTGAGTGCTATGCTCTTACAAAAAGGATTTGATTATACCGGCATTGGTGTATCTGGCAGTGAAAAGGATCTGCGCACCGATCATGATCATGCTTGTAGTACCGGCAAGGTCTCCGGTCAGAAATTTGCCATTGCTTTGGAATCAGGAGAAAAAAAGTGGTCACTACCTATGTATGAGGTTAATATTGAAATGGACACGTGGCCGTTTCCAGAAAGAAGTTTCGATACTATCATCTGGACAGAAACCTTAGAACATCTCACCTGTGATCCCAGTTTCGCTTGGCATGAAGCAAATAAGCGTTTGAAACCGGGCGGAAAATTGATTTTCTCGGTACCGAATGCTTTGTATTGGATACGAGCCATACAATTACTTTTTGGTAAAAATATTGATGATCCATACTCTTGGCATGGACCTTTTGGCAGACATAATCGCCTCTACACTCCCCAGGAAATAAAAAAACTGGCTCAGCTTCACGGATTTGAAACAATATATTTTACGACGAAAACTTTTCTTCCCGAGCACATGTCAGCAAAGAAGAAAGTTTTGCATACATTTATAAATATTCCAGCATTGCTCACAGGAAAAAGAAAGGGGAAAACCATTGTCGCTGTTTTCGAAAAGAAAGAAGAGAGTACAATGGTAGAGCGTCCAGACTTTCTTTATCACTAAAATCGTGTCGGCTCCCAAAATCATTAATGACATCATTACCCCGAAAGAGAGAGGTCCCAACGGGGCCCCTTTGGGGATCAAGATCCCCACCTCTGAAAGCACAACTGAGCCTTCTTCATTATTCTCCAAGAACAATACTCATGATGCTCCCCTTGTAGCAGATATCGTCGCTTCTAGTACCAATACGCCTACTTATTTAGGAAAGAAACCAGCAAAACTGAAGCCGGATATTCCTGACGATCAACACAATATCGATGTTATCGTTCATTCTCAAATCCCGCGGCCCGCAAGACTCGGACCAAAAAAACGTTTTTTACCTTTCGACCTGAAACCCTTTCGGGAAGCAATCATTGTTACGGTATTTGCTTTGATAAGTTTGCAAATTGTTTTTCTCATTTACAATGGCACAGCTTTCAAAGAAACATTATTTAAGGAAACATTGGCCGGCATCAACGAACTCAAACAAGCCAAGGACACTCTAAGCCAAGCAGACTTGAGTGCTACTTTACAACATTTCTTTTCTGCAGAAACTGCTTTTACCGAGGCTAGAAAAAGTTTGGAACAAATCAATGGTGGCAAGAATATATTGCCTATTTCTTTGATCAGTACGAGCGATCAATTACTGAGTATCGGTGAATCAATTTCTCATGCTGGAAAAAGTATGACTGAGGCCGCGCAGACTCTCATCGCTACTACCAACTTTAAACTGGCACTACCAGCATTACAGCAGGTACACAATGATTTAGTTGATGCCAGTAAATTACTTGCCGCTCTTGATATCAGTTTTGTTCCTGCTTCTTACCAGGAGCAGATCTTGCAAGTTCGCAGTGAATTACCAACTCTCAAAAAAGCTTTGGACTTTTTCGCTGAGATGACTCCGGCATTACTCAATTTCACTGCTGATCAAAATGCCAAGAGATATATCATCATGTTACAAAACACTACCGAACGCCGTGGTACCGGTGGCTTCATGGGCAGTTTTATTGAGGCTACATTTCAAAATGGCAAATTAACCACAGTCTCTCCCAAAGATGTATATACGGTAGATTGGCAACAATTTGATCGAAAAGAAGCCTCACCCGGCCTACAGCCATACATGAAAAGACTAGCTCTTAGGGACGCCAATTATAATCCGGATTTTTATCAGGCCAGCCAAGATATCAATTGGGCATACGAAGAATCTCGCCAAGGCAGTGTTGATGGCATCATCGCTATCGATGAAAGTATTGTCCCTATGCTTTTAAAAGCTACTGGGCCAATCTATCTCCCTGATTTCCAAGTCACCTTAAGACCGGAGAATTATTTCACTATTTTGCAATATTATATTGAAAACAATAAAGATGATCCGGAAACCCCGAAACGAATTTTGCTCAGTTTTATTAATGAAATCAGCAAAAAAGTTAATGATCCCCAAATACTGCTTAAGTTATGGCAAGCTCTGCCAGATATGATTGCCGAGAAACATATTCAGATGGCCATGTTCGATCCAGAACTTCAAACTGTCGTCGAGAAGTACGGCCTTGATGGTACATTGCTTACTCCTGAAGCTAATTTAGATTATCTGCATATCAACGCTATCAATGTCGGTGGCAATAAAGGTGATCGTCTCCTCAAACGTACATACAGTCATGAAGCCAGAATCAAAGAAGATGGCACAGTCGAAGTAACTATCAAAGGTACTTGGCAAAACTTATGGGGCGATGCTGAAGAAACGCAAATTAATGCTTTATTTCCGCAACTGAGCAAACTAACTCGCAAAATGCGCGACAATTTCTGGTATGTCATCGGTCGTGCCAATACCAAACATGTTGTCCGTCTATTTGTACCCAAGGGTAGTACTTTGATTGCTAATAGTGGTTTTGCGTACTCCCTCAAGCCCAGTGAGGAAAACGATTATCTCGTTTGGTACAGCGAAGTGAATGTGCCTAAAGGCGGCAGCACTGATTTCAGTTTTACCTATACATTGCCTTATACATTGAACCTCACTGTTGGTGACAATTATCGTTTCCTCATGCAAAAACAAGCCGGCGCCGAAAATGAAACCCTGACTCACACAGTTAAACTCGATACTTCAATTGAACCATTAGCCAGTTACCCCGAGAAAGCTAATGGCACATCGAATACCTCAACTACGATCGATCTGAATACAGATAGGTATTTTGAGATGCTCGTAAGAAGGAAATAATTATCAATTGAAAATTAACAATTACCAATGGACTCAAAAACATCTACTTATTAAAGTAGGGCATTTTAATTGATAATCGATAATTGTTAATTATTTCTTAGCGCTTTTTCTCTGTCACCACAAATTCCAATCGCTTTCCTAGAGCCAATCGTGTCTGGGCATCAATTGCCGGAATCGCCCCAAAAATAATAGTAACAAAGGGAGAAAAGACCCATTGCACAGCATGCATAGCCCGTTTCCACCAGGGACAATTAGCTCGAGGTTTTGGTAATAAAATCATGTTCACCACGATGGCACAAGACATGCCTAGCATGGCGATGGTAAGCAAGTTGCTCGTAATGATAGGGAGATTGAATGCCAGAACAGTACTGCGAAAATCACTATTGAGCAAAGGAAACCAACCAGCAACCAATAATAGTAGTGGTGCGGTAGCCC
>CAZGLA010000113.1:0-10771 GCA_964526575.1 uncultured Candidatus Peribacteria bacterium
GTCACTCGTAAACGATAGAAAGTAAAAAGCACTGGTTGAGAAAGGACTTTGCGTCCATTTGCCATGGTCTCTTCTACTTGAAAATGCATAGAGCCGGGAGAGTGTCCGGTCACATACAATACATTGCCCTTTACCAAGAAATAAGCAGGACTATTGGGGTAAAATAGAGGATTGATTCGACTGATGACACCACCAAAAACAGCCTCCGTATACAACTTGCTAGGGACATTACCGTCATTAATTGCTATAGTAGTACCTCCCACGAAATATGGGGTGGTAAAATTATTACCTTCTGCTAGAGTTTGGGCCAGAACAGTACCTGTCCCGAGCACAGTCGAGGGAAGGAACAAGAACAATACAAGCAGGAACGACACTCTCAGAAATAATGAAAATTGCTGCATATGGAATTTAATAAAAGATGATTTATAACATAATATTGACCAACAGTCAATAGTCCATGATTACTTTACCTGAGCAAATAACCGCAGCCATCCAAGCGCTGGCTAAATTACCGGGCATAGGCCCCAAAACCGCCTCTCGCTTGGTGTATCACCTCATCAAAAAGCCTGCTTCCGAAGTGGAAAGCCTGGGACAGGCACTCATGCAGCTCAAAAAGGATTTGTGCTTTTGTGAACAATGTTTTCAAATTACCGATCACAATATTTGCAGTATTTGTAGCAATACCAAGCGCAATCAAAAACAGATCATGGTGGTCGAAGAGCCTCTGGATGTCATGGCCTTTGAACGCATGAAAGAATACCAAGGTGTCTATCATGTCCTGCATGGGATCTTGAAACCCATGGATGGTATTGGGCCGGAACTCTTAAAAATTACTGAATTGGTACAACGTATTCAGACACTCAGCAAGAATCAAGAAAAAGTAGAGGTTATTTTGTCAGTGAGTCCCAGTCTCGAAGGAGAATCCACCTCCTCATACATTGCTCAACTCTTACGCACTCTCCCTGGTGTACATGTCACGCGTATTGGCGTGGGCATTCCTATCGGCTCCAGTGTAGAATATGCCGATGAGATCACCCTCAGTCAGGCTTTTCATGGTCGCCGCGTCTTAAGCTCTGCTTCTTAAACTTTTTTTATGAAACCAATTATTGGCATTATTTTTGGCGGGAAATCCCTGGAACATGACGTTTCTTTACTCTCTGCAGTCAACATCATCGAAAATGTCGACCATGACAAATACGACATCCTCCAGATCGGCATCAGCAAAGAAGGCAAAATGTATGTCGGTCCTGAAGTCCTCATGTCCATGCGCCACAAAAAAGACTTAAATACTTTAGCTCAAGGCATTATCAGTACCAATCAAGAATATCCCGGTGTCTTCATCTTCACTGGCGAGGGTCAGCATGTATTCCAAAAGATCGATCTTTTTTTCCCCATCATTCATGGTACTTCTGGTGAGGATGGCACTTTGCAGGGCGTGTTGGAATACAGCCATGTGCCCTATGTAGGCAGTCGTGTGCTCGGTTCTGCTCTCGGTATGGATAAGATCGTCATGAAAAAAGTCTTTGCTACCTATCGTTTACCCCAAGTACCATTCTTACCCTTCACCAAAGAGCAAATCAAAAATGACATGTTGAATGTCACTGATGAAATTCTTGCAAATCTTCATTATCCTATATTCGTAAAACCCGCCAATCTCGGTTCCAGTATCGGCGTCACAAAAGTAAAAACCAATGGCGAACTGCAAGATGCCCTTGATCAAACCATCGAACACAGTCACCGAGTTATTGTCGAACAAGGTATATCCAATATGCGAGAGATCGAATGTGCCGTGATCGGCACTAAAAAAGCTGAGACCAGTTCAGTAGGTGAAGTCCTCCACAGCAATGAATTCTATGATTATCAGGCGAAATATGAAGATGATCGCACCCAAAACATTATTCCGGCAATATTAGATAAAATAACCACAAGCGACATCCAAGCTATGGCCAAAAAAGCTTTTGAAATCCTCGATATGCGCGGCCTCGCTCGAGTTGATTTTTTCGTCACTCCCGATCAGATTTTTATCAATGAAGTCAACAGCCTTCCCGGTTTCACCGGCATGAGCATGTATCCTCGCCTTTTTGAGTCTCAAGGCATGACTATAAAGGGTCTCATCCAAAGGCTGATTGATGATGCCCTCATGAAAGAATAATTAACAATTATCAATCGGTTTTGAGTTCATTGATAATTTTCAATTGATAATTGATAATTTTTTTTATGTTTTCTTCTTGGATCACAGTCAACAATCGCGCCATCGCCCATAACCTCAAAGCGTTTCGTTCGCTAATTAAGCCAACGACCAAGCTCTTTGGCGTCGTTAAATCCAATGCTTATGGCCATGGTTTCGGCATACTCTCTACAGTTGAACCACTCGTCGACGGTTTGGCTGTTGTTAATGTTAATGAAGGGTTAGAACTAAGAAAGCTAGGATTCAAAAAACGCATCCTGGTTGTGGGTCCATTTTTTAATCATGAAGAATTACTTGAAGCCCAAAAAAACAATCTAGAATTGGAAATCGTTAAGCAAGAAGACCTGAGCCTCATTGATAATTATCAATTGATAATTGATAATTCTTCTCCCCCTCTCAAAATTCACCTCAAAGTAAACACTGGTCTCAATCGTCTAGGGTTCTCACCTTCCGACATTGCCAATGTTTGTTCTCAATTGCAAAAGATTCCCAATGTAACTATCCAAGGCATTTTTTCGCATTTATCAGACGCAGAAAATCCTGCTTCTCTCCAAACCAAAGAACAATTGCGGGTTTTCGATGAAGCAGTAAAAAACCTACCTCCGTCATTAGGGAATATCGAAAAACATATCGCCGCGTCTTCCGCCACGTTACTCTTCCCTGACAGCCACTATGATTTGGTACGTATCGGTATCAGTATGTACGGCCTCTGGCCCTCACAAGAAACCCATGATGCCTTTCTTCATTCACGATTCTCGATTGACGATTCACGATTCTCCTTGCAACCAGCACTGACCTACCGAACAAAAATTATCTGTATTCAAAACGTCCCCACAGGGAGCTTGGTCGGTTACGGCGGCAACTTTCGAACTCGTCGTCCCAGTCGTATCGCCACTATCCCGGTTGGTTACTATGAAGGATTACCACGAGGCTTAAGCAACAAAGGCATTGTTGTCATCCATGAAAAAGAAGCCCCTATTGTCGGCCGCATTTGCATGAATATGACTATGATTGATATTACCGACATTCCCAAAGCCACTGTTGGTAGTGAGGTCACGCTAATTGGCAAAACCATCTCCACTGATCGACAAGCTGATCTGGCAGGAACAATTTCATACGAACTCTTGAGCCGAATTCCCGCACATATTCCGAGGGTGTATACGTAGTATTCCTTATCCTTACCCTTACCTTTACCTTTACCTTTATTCCTTAAGTTAATTTTAAACTTTACATTATAAATTTTAAATTACTCGTAGACTTCCTTTCTATGAGCAATCTTTAATACTTTCAAAAATTCTCCTTCAACCGCACAAATAACACGATAATCACCAACACGAAATCGAATACGGTCTTTCGTTCCAATCAGTCTCGTACCAAAGAAAAGAGGAATCTTTGTTGCCTCCCAAAACAATAATTTCCTAACAATTCTCTGATGAATTTGTGCATCCAGGGCCTCAAGCTCTTTTTCTATTGTCTGGGAAAAAATAAATCTATGTTCCATGCTTCTTTGCTATCTCCGCTAAAGTCTTGTACTTACCTTTCTTAATCTCTTTATTTACCAACTCTTCTCTTTGATCCAACGATGCACTGGTTAACATTTCAATCATTTCTCTCATCTCGTCATATTCTTGGGGGTCAAAAAAGAACCCAAAAGTCTTGCCATGCCGCATGATTCTGGTCACCCCATGCAAGGATTTGAGCGGGTTCCTTTGAATGTCGGTAATAGAAACGATATTTTCTTTCATAAGAAACTGGAAGATATTTGACATATAGTAATGTGTATTATTCTACGCATAATTATATGATAAATTCATTATAATAGAAAGCCTCATCACCCGAAAGGAACCTCATTAAATGATTCTTAAATTTTAAGGCATCCTAAATAATTCTCTAATAATCATCTTGAGGTCACAATTTGTGACCTCAAATTCATAGCTTCTAAATGAGCGAATTGGTAAGTTTTTAGTTCCCCCAAAGGGGCCCACTTGAGGAAGCGCTGACAGCTTCCGAAGTAAAACTTAATATGCGTTATATTTGCGACTCACATTCATCACGACCCCAAGTCCTCCCTCCCTGACAAGGGAGGGTCGGGGTGGGTTCGGGTTCTCTCAGTTCGATGGAGGGTCGGGGTGGGTTGCAGTTCATTTTAAATTTCTCATATTCGGCTGAATTACGAGGCAAATTATGTTACAATGAATTGATACACAAAAACAAAATGTCCCCCAGGAAAAAGTCCCCATCGTTTTCTCTCGTTGTCTCTGTTTATAATGAACAAGAGGTTCTTCCGCTGTTTTGGAAACAAACCGAAAAAGTCCTCAAGAAAATCCATAAAACCTATGAGATCCTCTTTGTAGATGATGGCAGCACAGATAAAAGCAGAGACGTATTAAAAACGATAGCCAAACAAAACAAACGAGTTCGGATCATTCATCTTTCGCGCAACTTCGGCCATGAGGCCGCTATGCTGGCCGGTATTGATCATAGTCGGGGCCATGCAATAATCTGTATGGACGCTGACTTACAGCATCCGCCTGCGTATATTCCTCAACTCTTGGGAAACTTTGCCGCAGGCAATGAGATCATCAATATGGTTCGCTTAGAAAATCACGGCATTGGTTGGCTACAAAAAGCGGTCTCCTCGTTTTTCTATTCCATACTCAATAAACTTTCTTCCGGCCATATCACTCCTCATGCGTCTGACTTTTTCCTCATTTCCCGAAGAATTGCCGATTTATTAAAATCAGAATTTCGTGAAAGAGCTCGTTTTCTACGCGGCTTTATTCAAATAATTGGCTTCAAAAAAAACTACTTTGCCGTATATAGCGCCTAAACGTGCTGCCGGTATAAGCAAATATTCTTTCTGGAAACTGTGGAAACTCTCTATGCATGCCATGAGTTCTTTTTCTACAATTCCTCTGCAACTAGGCACATCAATTGGCGCTTTGATAGCCGGCATTAGTGTATTCATTGGACTCTATAGTGTCATTATGAAACTCCTTGGCTACGCTGTTCCCGGCTACACAACTATCGTTGTTTTGATAACCATGCTCTTTGCTATTCAACTCTTTGTGATTGGTGTGATTGGACAATATCTTGGGCTTCTGTTTATAGAAAACAAGAAACGCCCTATTTACTTGGTGGAAGCAGTTATTGATTCATCTACAAATGATTAGGCTCTCGAGAAACACGACGGTCATCATCCATTGGTTTTTAGACAATCTTATTCCTCCAGTTTTAAGAGACAGTAAGTGGTTTATGTATCCATTTCTTTATGCAGCATTCGGGGACAAAACTAAACACTACCTCTCATTCAAAGAACAAGCTCCTTATCTCTCAGAGAGAGAATTCTCTCGGTTCTACCAAGAACTAGCTAGCACCTTCATCGACAGAAAAACCGATCTGAATGAGACTTGCATTGAGGAAATACTAGAAAATCTGCAAGGCAAAAACATTTTGGAAGTGGGTTGTGGTAAAGGATTTCTCAGCCGAATCATAGCCAAACAAGACACCCACCATATAACCGGTGTCGACATTCACCCACCCAAAGAGTCCAAAGCACATAAGAATCTTCAGTTTGTCAGCGGTACTATTGAAAACTTACCCTTCCCTGATAAAAGTTTTGACACGGTGATTTGCACGCACACACTCGAGCATGTACAAAACTTAGCCAAAAGTATTCAGGAACTGAGACGAGTCACTAAAAAAAGACTCATTGTCGTGGTCCCCAAACAAAGACCTTATCGCTATACATTTGATCTGCATCTCCATTTTTTCCCTTATATATACACACTAGAACAAATAATGGGTGGGAGAAAAGACAAAACTATTTGCCAGGTAGTAGGTCATGATATTTATTATCAAGAAGATATAAAGTAATATATGCACATAAGCTTTACTTATGTGGTCCTCTTTTTTCTTGCTTATTATTGCTGCCCTTTGCAACAGTCTAGCTCAGGCTAGCCTCAAACAAGCAACTCTAGCGAAATCATTTAGTCTTAGTTTCAATCAGGAGTCCGTCTTTTTCCTTGTCACAACTCCACTGATTTGGGTAGGGCTGATTCTTTATTTTATGGCCTTTTTCCTTTCCATCAAGGTCTTTGAAAGTATGGAGCTAAGCCTGGCAAGTCCCATTTTCATGGCATTGGTTTTTCTTTTAGTATTCATATTTGGCGGGCTCTTTTTCAAAGAAGCACTCACTACCAATAAACTCCTAGGAGCAGTAATAATTCTAGTGGGCATCTTTGTTTTGACCCGTGGTGCATGAAAAAAGAGAAATCACCAACAATCGCTCTCATCAAAACACCACTATGGCAAAGCATTGCTGCTTACCTGATTATTGTGGTTGGCCAGCTTCTTGCTCACTTACCAGTACTGACAACTAGTTATTTGAGACCTGATGATTATCACCACTTATATGCCAGTATTTTGCATTCTGACGTTTATATTACCCTAGCCATCGCTCAAGCACGACTATTCAATATACTGCATTATTACTTTTTTCTGCTTATTGGGAATATAGATGGGATGTGGATAGCCAGAGCAGTTAGCTTATTAGGAACTATTCTTTTGGCATTTTGCATTTTTAATCTTTTCAGAAGATATGGAGAGAATACTTTTCTCTCAGCACTTTTTACCTTATTCATTACTCTGACACCGGCATTCCGAGAATTCACTGGATTTACCGTGATGTACTTGGCCCCTTGGGGCATCATTCTTGCCTACTTAGCTTTCCGTTGTTTAGAAAGAGCTCTTGAGCTTCCGCAAAGACAAAAGATATTCTGGTCTGCATTGGCAGTTTTTTTGCTGGTTCTGGCTTACAACATCTTTCCCCCATCTGCCACATTCATCGCAGTGTTTATTTGTATATTTCTTCTCTACAGTAAATCTGCTCAAAAGTTACAAAACACTTTTTTCTTTCTTTTAATCAGTGGTGTGGGAACAATAACTCATTTTCTTATTTTCAAAACGTATCTTGTCTTGCTAAATATGAGCCCACTTGCCCGCACTGGACTCATAGAAAATCCTACAGAAAAGATCAGTTGGCTTATTTCCAGTCCGCTTTACTTTGCGCTGAATCTTACTAATATACCTTCCAATAAGGCCATAGCCCTAACAGTACTTCTCGTTATCATTCTAGGACTCTTTCTTCACCTGCGAGACAAAAAAACGGATATGTCAGTTAGTCTCATTCTTATTTTACTGCTTCTCTTATTTAGTTATTCATCAAATCTGGCTTTTGAGGAAAGTGTTACCACCTACAGAACACTGGCGGCACTTACAGGAATTCTTGCAGTTCTGTTCATCTTGGGGTTGAAAGAAGTATTCGCACTGATCAGAAAGCAATCAACAAAACTACGCCTTTCTTATATTGTTTTTGGTATAATGGTACTTTTTTCTGTCATACAAAGTTCTTTTTATTTACAACAAAACGCTACACGTTATGGAGTGATTCTGGCAGAGTTTCGTAGCGCCCTAGGTAATTTTGATGCCGAAGAATTCAACAGAATAGTTCTTACCTATAACAATGAGAAGGAATATAAACAAGCTCTTATTCATTATTATTACCCAGATGCAATCGATCTTATTCTTTATGAAAATGGGAAGGGAATAGAACCGATACCGATTACTATCAGAGCAAACTCTTTTTCTGCACTTCCTGATGATTATATCATTCCCATTGATCATCTGACTCCAACCCAACAAAAAGCTGCAGCAATTTCGGCCAAATATATCGAAGAATAACAAAGAACTATGAAAACCACCGCACACAAGCCCGCTCCAAAGACTCATGAGCCTCTTTGGCAAAGCATCGTTAGTTATCTGATCATTTCTTGCGGACAGCTTTTCGTCTACCTTTCAGTGGTAACGAACAAATTCCTGCTTCCTGATGACTATGATTATTTCTATGCTGGAGTAACTCATTCAACCAAATTCACCGTTCAAGCTATCGCCCAGAACCGCCTCTTCAATGTTTTAGTTGCCCCCTCATTCGCCTGGATAGGCAAAATTGATGATATGTGGATTATCAGACTGATAGGACTTCTGGGTATTTTTGTTTTAGCGATTTGTATTTTTCATACATTCAAAAGATACGGCGAAAACATTCTTCTCTCAGCTTCTTTTGCTTTGATTATTACAATCATGCCGGCATTTCAAGAATATGCGACATGGGCTGTGCTTTATCTCGCTCCCTGGGGAGCAGTGGTTGCATACCTGTCATTTCTCTGTATGGAAAAAGTTCTTTCGGTAAATAAAATGGCCAAATGGCTCTGGGGTACCCTAGCTATCTTTCTGCTCATCATCGCTTATAACATTCACCCAACTTCTGCAACTTTCATTGCTGTTTTCATCACTATATTCTTCTTATATAACACATCTGAAAAACGATTTCAGAAAATATTCTTTTTCCTAGTAATGAGCGGAGTTGGTGCCATGGTCAATTATATCGTTTTCAAAATATATCTTGTTCTACTCAATACCCCTGCCTTAGAACGTGCTTCTCTCATTAGCGATCCATTGGAAAAATTGATCTGGTTCATCACGAGACCTTTATTTAAATCTATCAATCTCATTTATCTGCCAGCCAATATTTTGGTTGCTCTGAGCATTCTGTTTATAATTTTCAGCGGCCTGGGTATTTATTTTTGGCAAAAGGGACAGAAAAAAGATATTTGGGTAAATATAATTTTTTTGTTCTTACTAGTTCTCCTCAGTTACTCATCAAACTTGATCATCGATGAGAATCTGGCTAATTATCGAACACTTTTGGCTCTGACGGGAATATTAGCTGTTATGTGCATTGTAGGAATGAGGGGCTACTTGCAGCTTTTACCTAAGCTCAAAACAAAAAATATGGTGAGTTACATTATATTTGCTAGTCTCACTGTCTTTTGTCTTTTCTTTGCTCAAACAAGTATGACGCAACTTATTATTGTACCTACCAAAACAGCCCTTCAAGAACTTCGCCTAGCATTAAAAGATTTTGATCAAGAACAATATAAAAGAGTGATAATAGATCGAAAAAATAAGCAGGAAGATAAACAGGGCATTCCTCTTTCTTTTTATCCAACAATGGTCAAATCGATATTAATTGATTATCAGCAATACACAAAAGAAACACCCATACTCTTAGAATCAAATAATTTTCATTCTCAGGAGAGCGACTACACAATTCACATAAATAACTAGGCTTCCATTGGAAACACTAATTCGATCCCTTCCCTATTAATTTGAAATATTGTACTATTGCCCCTCGACAAACAAATCACTTAATTTTTATGCGTCTTCGTCCTCGCCTTTCTCATATTCCAGCCATTGCTCGTAATTTCCGGGGTTTGTTACTTACTGTGTTACTTAGCTCTTCAGCTAGCCAAACTGGATGTGTCCCTTATCCTCTCCGTGTTTCAGAACAAGCTGACAGCAGCACCCTGGATGCCGGCGATGCTAGAGTCGACATGGATGGCGGAACCGATGCTCGAATAGACGCCGGTGATGCTAATACGATGGATGTAATTATTATCCCACTCGATACCGGCATTGATGGTGAGATAATTATTCCGGACACTGGAATAGATGCCAGCATTGATACGGGTGTCATAAGTATGGATGCTAACATAGACGCCAATATCCGTGATGCCATGGTGGATTCACCAATAGATACAGGCACAGATACCGGACCACGAGATACTGGCGCAGATGTGGGTATGGCGGATACCGGCCCCATCGACAGTGGCACCGATACAGGACCAAGAGACAGCGGTCCACCATCACCTACTTGCAGCAGCAGTCTTATGATTGGACCCGATATTGTTCTTCCTCCTCGACCGGGAAGCGTTGTTCCCTTTGGCGCCGCATTGGGCAGAGATGGCAGGATTAATTTGGCTTTTTTGAATGGTGGTCGCCTCAATTTTACATCAATTGCCGCTGATGGCCTGACTTCTCCTGTCCCTACACGCATAGTAAATTCTGATCTGACGACAACTGAATCTGGTGCCAGATCGCCTCTGTCTTGTAGCATGATTTCCGATATATGTGTCACAGCCTACGCACGTTCCGGTACTGGTGATTTGGTGATGGTAAGAATAAATCCTACCACGGGCACACGTATCGGTAGTGAAATAGTATTAACCACTACTACCGGCCACCAAGCTGAACAAATTGCTTACAGCACTACAGCCAATACTTTCGGTATTTTGTATGCTCAGATACCCGGGCCAGCTCCTATTTCAGCATATATCGCAATTGTGCGTGAAGATGGAACTATATTTAGAACCACAAGACTTTTGGATATCATAGCTCCTGCTACTCGCATTGTTAACCCAAGCATCGGGGTAATAGATGATACATTTATGGTGGCTTTTCAAGACAGTGCCAGTGGCAATGATGAAATAAACATGCGTACTTTCAATGCCAGCACGGGAACTTCAATATTCACACGCAGAGTATTCACTAGCACAGTACCTTCTATCTCCCCTTCTGTCCGCGCCTATAGTGGTAGTGAATTTAGACTAGACTGGATCGAATCCACCCGCAGTATCTATACGTCAAGCTATACCACCGGCGGAACAAACATAGTACCTCCTA
>CAZGLA010000114.1:0-8286 GCA_964526575.1 uncultured Candidatus Peribacteria bacterium
ACGATTCACGATTTCTAAATACATCCTAACAGAGGAGATTTGAAATTCAAAATTCAATCCTGAATTCTGAACCTGTCCTGAGCTTGTCGAATGGATCCTGGATCCTGAATTACTTTTAGCATTTCCTCTGCGGTTCTTTGCCAGCTGAATTCTTGGCTGCGAGCGATGATATTTTGCGATAGTCTTTGCCGTAATCCTTCATCTTCCAGGAAGAGACGTAATTTTACTTTCATGTCGTGAACGTCGTAGGGATCGAAGTAAAGACAGTCTTCTCTGGCAATTTCTTTTAAGGAGGAATTAGGTGAAGTGATGACGGGTGTGCCGCAAGCAAAGGCTTCCAGTATGGGTAGGCCAAAACCTTCGTACAAACTTGGTAGTACAAAACCGGTGGCGCCATGAAGTAAGTAGGGTAGGTCTTGATCCGGGACATAACCGGTAAAGATGACATGTTTTTCTAGAGACGTACCGGCGATTTCATTGAAGATTTCTTTATAATACCAACCTTTTCTACCGACAAGGACGAGGCGATATTCTTTTTGCAGTGGGGCAGGGAGGAGTTTGTAAGCCTTGATCAAACGTACGAGATTTTTGCGTGGTTCCAAAGTACCAATGAATAGTAAATAATTATTGGTGATGCCATAATCTTTTTTTAATTGTTCTGTTATCGCTGGATCGCGAGGGACAGAAAATTGTTCGCGAGCGGCTTCAGGAACAACTATTATTTTCTGCTCATCAATCGAAAAGAGTCTTTCAATATCTTGTTTAGTATTTTGGGAAACTGCGACGACCTTACTGGAATGTTCTAATGCTTTCTTTAAGGTAAAACGCTCAATTGTTGTCGCTTTGGCTTGATGGCGTCTGGGGAAAAGGAAAGCAATAGTGTCATGAATGACGGCAATAACCTTGGGTTTCTTGCCCATGAGTAAACTGGGAACAATATAACTCGAGGTTGCCAAGAGAATATCGATTTTATATTTCCTGATTTGCCACATAAAATAAGGATGCCAAAGCAGTAAAGGCATTTTCTTTTCGATAATAGAGAAATTGTGTGGAAGGTTGAGATTCTTTGCAGGATGACGAGTAAAAAGAAAGTATTCATTGTCTCTATCTATATTTGCTAACGCAGTAATAAGGCTCCAGCTGTACCATTCTTTACCAGTACGTTCACCGCTGATGCCTCGTATATCAATAGCAATACGCGATTTCTGTCCTGGAAGTGGAGCTGGTTTATTCAGAAAAAATCTTTGCCAGAGAATTTTACTGAGATCTTGAGATAGTCCTCCGGTTTTGGTTAATAAGAAAATATATAAAATACCGGCTGTGCTAAAAGCAATCGGTAAACTTATAAATACAGAAATATGACTGAGTGCTCCTTTGATAAACCACAAATAAGCCCCAGCAATCGTGACGGAAAAAACTGTTGCTAGAGTGGCTTTCCATGAGAGACGAATTGGTCGGAGACGGAAAACTATCCAGGTGACACCGATAAAGGCAATGAATTGAGCTAGAACAATAGCCCAGGCAGCGGCAGCGGCTTGACCAAAAGGAGGAGGAAGAGGAATCAGTACATAAGCAAAAATAATAGAAGCTACTGCTTCCAAAAATGCTACCCAGAAAAACTCTTTTACACGATTGAGACTGACCAAGACATATTGAAACAGACTGGATAGGAAATTAAATATGCTGGCAATCGCCAATATGCGCATAAGTTCAGCTGCAGGTGCAAAGTCGTTTCCCGTAGAAATGAGACCAATCATTTCTTCAGCCATGATAAAGCTACCTACACTCATTCCGAGTCCGGTCATGACCAAAACATCCCAACACTTTTGTAACAGGGAAGAAAACTTTTCCGTGTTAATATTTTGCGCCAAGCTGGGTAGTATCGAGTTCATGAAGCTGAAAGGGATCAGTAGCAGCAATTCAAAACTGCGCAATGCGATACCAAAGACACCAACGACAGTGTCACTGGTAAATTGACGCAGCATGATGGTATTTACTCGCAAATAAATCGAACCAAAAATCAAAGCTACACCGTAAACAGCACTTTTTTTGAGGAGACGCCATATTTCCTCTCGATCAAAATAGAGTTTAATTGGTAATAAACGATGAGAGAAATACGTTGTTATTCCTGCGACAAAGACATTGTTGATGAGTCCGGCAATGATCAGGTGCAGAAAACCCCAACCGAAAAAAGCAGTCAAAGCTATATAACCGACCATAATGATTTTGCCGATGATGATGGCATAGGCATTGATCGTCATCTTGAGGTTTACCTGCAATGTGGCTGCCACAGTACTGGAAATGAGATTGGCAGCTATACCGATGGCAGCGATGACAACAGCTACGGACATAACCGGAGTAAAATTGGGAATCAAGAAGGCAATCGCCGCAGTAAGCGTGCCAATAATGACAATAAGAATAAGTCTTAACCCTAATATCGAACCCAAAACTCTTTGCATGCGTTCTTTGGTCTTCGCCATTTCATCGACAGCGATCGTAAATAGGCCGAGGTCACAAGCAATGCCAAAAAAACCTACCAATTCATATACCAACGTGTATTGACCATAGCCTTCGGTTTTTAAATAATGAGTGATGATCTTGATGATGACCACACTCAATACAGCATTGAACAATTTAGAAACTATCTGCGCTATCGTATTCGAAGCGATTTTTTGGGCCTGTTCCATAATCAAGCGTAAGACAATATCAATTCAGCTATCTTCTCACTGCTGTGCTCACAAGAAAATGCTGCTAGTTTTTCATTGTTATACTGATCTTTCTCTACACTCATAAGTTTGTTTAACGCAGCAAAGAATGTTTCGGAAGTTATGTCTTGTTCTTCCAGCACAGCAATATTTTTTAGATCTTGCACTATGCGAGCATTGATAATCTGGTCGCCACGACTCTGTGCCCGAGTGAGGGGAATGAATAAGGCTTTTTTCTTAAGGGTTAAAATTTCTGCCAAGGTTGTGGCGCCAGCGCGACTGATAATGATATCTGCAGCTTGATAGAGATCAGCAAGTTCCGAGCCGAGAATTTCAAAAGGGTGATATCCTTCCGGATGAGTATGCATAATACTTTTATGAGGACCGGTACTATGAACAACAATAAATTTTTCTAAAAGTGTCGGTAAATTCTGAGCAATCAACTTATTTATAGAAGTAGCACCAAGACTGCCTCCCAAAACTAAAAGTAGCGGTTTGTTTTTATTTGAAATTTGTAAGAACTGTAAGCCATTCTCCTTGCTGCCGTGAAGAATACTGTCTCTGAGAGGAATGCCAGTAAATAATAATTTTTCTTGCTGCTTTTTGAAATACTTTTTACTTGTTTCAAATCCTAAACATTGTTTGGTTACGAAACGAAAACAGAGTCTTGTCGTTAAGCCGGGAACAACATCTGATTCATGAGCGATGATGGGAATCTTGCGCAGATAACCTGCAACTAAAACGGGAAAACTGACATAGCCACCTTTAGAGAAAATCAGGTCTGGTTTAATTTTTCTTAAAATCGACCAAGCTTTGCTAATACCAAAAGCTGTTTTGAAAAGGTCGGTGAAATTGCGTAGGGAAAAATAGCGACGCCATTTACCGGCTGGCACGTGATGAAAGGGGACGCTTTGGTCTCGGCTTGTCTGAGCCTCGTTTCCTTGGTTGGAACCAAGCCAATATACGGTTAGTCCATTTGCCCCAAAGGGAATCTCGATGTTTTGTCTGAGCTGGGATAGTATGGCTACTAAAGGTTGGATATGCCCCCCACTGCCCCCGCCGGTAATGACTAGTTTCACGAGTGTGGCGTGAGATATTAAGAAGAATGGCAACTGCGATGGTCTTACTCAGTAGGGATGAACCACCATAACTGATGAAAGGAAGAGTAAGTCCCGTATTGGGCAATATCGCCATGATTACGCCCATATTAATGAATGCTTCGATGCAAATCCAGCTCACAATACCTGTAGCCAAATAGCGAGCAAAACGATCGGGTGCATTTTCGGCGATTTTCATTCCTCGCCAAGCGATAATCATAAAGGCAACTACAATCAACATAACTCGAATAAATCCTAACTCTTCAGCGGCGACCGCGAAGATCGCATCCCCCTGTGCTTCTGGGAGATAAGCAAATTTTTGCCGAGAATTGCCAAAACCATAACCAAAGAATCCTCCAGAACCGATAGCGATCAAAGCTTGCTGAATTTGGTAACCAATACCGCTGGGGTCGCTTCCCGGATTTAAGAAAGCAGTAAATCTTTGCACAATATATTTTTTCTGACTCATGATGCTAATGAACAGTACACTGCCAAAAGTCGCTGCCGTGAACATTTGCCACATATTGCCGTTGGCCACAAAGAACATACTTATTGCGATCAAACTATAGAGCAATATGCTACCAAAATCAGGCTCAGCAATGAGGAAAATCAGAAAGAAGCCCACAATGATCAAAAAAGGAATAAAACCTTCTTTTAAGTTGCGCAGCTTACTGCCCATTTTGTCGAAAAGACCGGCCAGATAAATAATGAAGCCAATCTTGGCAATTTCTGATGGTTGTATAGAAGGTAAAAAAGGAATATCGAGCCAACCGCGAGCAATGGTTCCATAATCTGAACGTAGTGGTGTAAATACTGTGGCTAAAAGTAATAATGAAAAAACAACGATGGGTAGACGATATTTATACCAAAAACGATAAGGAATCCTTTGTACGATGATCCAGGCTATAAGAGCGATAATCAGTGAAGAAAGTTGATTCCAAAAATAATAATCAGTGGCTTGGCCCTTCGTATTGAAAAAAGAATTAATGGCACTGGCACTGCTGATCATAATAATGCCAAAAAGCATGAGACCGAAAACTGTGATGGCTAGAATTCGATCAAAGTTGGCAGTTCTTGCTGCCGATGTGCTTTTTGCTCTAGCGACTAAATGTTTTTCTCGCCTGGAGAAGGATTTTGGAGACATTCAGAAAAAAATACAGAAATGGTTTTAAAACAAAATGATATGTGCCTGCATAACTATACACTGATCCACCAAATTTTTTCTTAAAATCAGTGACACCACGCCAAGGATGATTGGTCTTAGCATCATCAGGAGCTATACCCAGAAAATCATAAACGCTAAAGCCTGCTTTTTTTGCTTCGCCAATCACCTGCCATTGCAAACCATAGGTAGCCATGGTCTCTCTAGCAATGCTCGCCGATGCACCGTAGTAGTAGGTGGTGGTGTTGCCATACACTACCGCAATAATGCCAGCCAAAATCATATCGTTTTGATAGGCCAAATATAATTGTCCATGAGGAGATAATTTCTGCAAAAGTTTTTCATAATATTCATAAGTATGCACACCAAATTTATCTCTTTTGGCGGTGTCTTTTAGTAATTGGTAAAAACCCTGTAATGCTTGTTCGAAATTTTTGTCTTTTGCTGTGAATCTTTGGTACGTAATGCCATATTTTTGCGCGATTTTGATGTTGTATCGGCCCTTTGATTTCATCTCTTTCAGTAAATCTTGTTCGGATTTCGTCAAATCTAATAAGAGAGTTGTGTCTGGTTGAATGGAAAGTGGAGATTTTCTCAAGCCCAGTTTTTTGATTTCTGTCACATATTCACTATTTTTTTGCCAATTCGGTTCAATTTTTATGTATATGCAACGATTTTCTTGGGCAATATTCAAAAGCTCATCCCAAAATGGCAGGAGCGAATGCTCTGGACCACGATTAATATACAAATAATTATAACGAAAAACTGTGGGGATAATTACCCAAAAGAGTGTTTCGCTGTTTTTCACTATTTTTCCTGTCTGCCTCCCCGGTAATGTATTTTGAAAATCTTGCCAAATCTGACTTTGAAAAAGAGGAGCTTTACTTACCATGATTTTCTTCCTTCAGCCGTTCCTTATAGCGCTGTAATTGTACTTTTAGTTTGTCATGCGCCAGATCAATGGCTTCCTCTACCGTCATGCCTTTTGTTTCTGACATGAACACTTTCTTGCTGACGGTGATACGTACACTAATATTTACCAAATTGCTGGACCTCTCTTTGTTTTGACTGATTTCGATATGAGCAGTACTCGTATCATCATCCCCAGCAGTATAATATTTTTGAAGATTCATGATTTTCTTTTCAATATAGTCATGTGCATGTTCATTGAGATCGATACCTTTGCTGTGGAATTGAAAAAGCATAAATGAAAGTTAAAAGTTTAAAATTAAGTGCAGAGTGTAGAATTTGGGATTATGAGTTTCACTCTGAATTCACTATGTGAACCTCCTCAACTAATTGTATCCCAAACTTCTCTAGAATTATTTTTTTTATATGAGCTGCCAGCATCATAACATCCTTGCTTGTGGCATTGCCAGTATTAGTTAGAAAATTGGCATGTTTCTCTGATACTTGAGCGCCGCCGATGTGAAAACCTTTGAGCCCAGCCTGATCTATAAGGTAGCCGGCGGATGTATCAGGTGGATTCTTGAAGAAAGATCCAGCAGTGAATCCACCCGGTTGTTTTTCTTTGCGCCAATTTTTAGTTTCCAGCATAAGTTTTTGAATGGCATCTGGATCACCTGGGATAAGGCTAATAGTACAACTGATAATTATGAGTGGATATTTTTTAAACTTGCTGCCGCGGTATTCAAATTCTAATTCCGTTGGAGAAACTGTTTCTAATTGTAATTTGTCATTAACAAAAGTAACGTCTTTAATCACATCACTGATGGCTGTTTTATGAGTCTCGGCATTGCCACGAATGGCTCCGCCTATTGTACCGGGTAAACCAAATAATCTTTCGATACCAGAAAGCGATTCTTTTTGAGCATATTGCGCCAGACTGGTTGTATACATGCCCGCTCCCACACGCAATTTATTATCTTTTCTTTCTATAAAACTAATAGCATTTTTAATAACTACACCTTTGAAACCTTCATCAGGAAAAAGAATATTTGTTCCTCCGCCGAGGAAGAAGACTGGCAATTTTTTCTCCTGCGCAAACTGTAATGCTGCAATTGCTTCTTCGGCAGTTTTGACCTCAGCGAAGTAATCAGCATTACCACCAGTATGAAAAGAACTATAGATCTTGAGCGAAATATTCTGTTTGATATCCATATGAAAAAATCAGCCAAGAAATACTAGCATAAGAATAATCACTATGTCTGTCATTTCGAGTCCTGAACAAAGTGAAGGATCGAGAAATCCCCATGTTATACGTCGTTTATAGACGGATTATAGCATTGAGATTCCTCGACAAAGCTCGAAATGACAGTCGTCATTAATCCTTTGTCACTTTCAATGTAATCTTCGGCTGATTCTTTTGCTTAAATTCTTCAGCTTCTTTTTCTTGAGGAGTCATGATGTTTTTTTCTTCCAGTAGACTTTGTTCTTTGGGAGCTTCTACCTTGAAACCCAGAAATTCTTTGGGGAGTTTGGTCTTTTTTTCTTTATAACCGGTTTTCAGAGCTTTTGCTTGTTTGGTACTGATACCGGAGGGAGGAATGGCGCCGCTGCCGGAGGGGGAAGGGATAGGGGTGGGTGTAGAGAGTTGGGGCGAAGTAGGCGCCACAAGATTTTGTGGCGGTACAGTAGGTGTCACAATTAATTGTGCCGGTACAGCAGCAGCAAGATCTTGCGCCCTTAATGGAGCTTGCGTCTGTACGACTGTTGTCTCAGACTTGAGAGTCGAGTGCACAGGATGAGCAGAAGGCGTTTCTGCTTGCGTACGGGCTATATAATCTTTCATAAAGTTGCGGACAGCTTCAAGAATAGCTTTTTCTGCTTCAACTAAGGGTTTACCAGTAATACGGAAACCGGCAGCACGAGCATGACCACCACCGCCGAAAGGTAAAACGATAGGTGTGATATCAATGTTTTTGATCGAACGCATACTCACTCTGATCACGCCATCTTTTTGTTCTTTGATCAGGAAAACAATATCTGCATCAGAAGCACTGGTCATCAATTGATCCATCAGTCCTTCTAATTCATCCTCAGTAGCATTGGCGCTGTCAAAATCCTCTTGAGTGACGGTAGCCCAGGCTAAATGTGATTCGGGGTCATGTTGCAATTTAGAAAGCGTCTTTCCCCAGAGTCGCAGAGTGGAGAGCTCATGCATCTTAAACAAATATTTGATGATTTCCTGCTGACGAGCACCGGCTGCCAATAATCTAGCCGCCACTTCAAAGGCCTTAGGTGTGGTATTGGCATTTTGAAAGCTGCCTGTATCTACAATTACGCCGCTGAGTAAACAAGTCGCCATATCAGCGTCCATGAGTGGCTTCTCGACTTCCAAAGCCTCAACTAATTCTAATAT
>CAZGLA010000115.1:0-16329 GCA_964526575.1 uncultured Candidatus Peribacteria bacterium
GCTCACTGAAGTTCCTTTCGTAGATGTTACGAATGGCAACAAGCCTTACATTGAAGATGCTTATCGACGCTGTATCGTCGATGGTCGCACCCATACTTTCTTCGTACCTAATGACTACATGACTAGAGCAGAATTCGTGAAAGTAGTACTTCGAACATTCAATTTAGGTTCTGCTCCTTGCTCACCTGTATTTGCTGATGTAGCCAACAATGTCCTGTGCCAATATATTATTCAAGCTGCTAATCAAGGCCTGGTATCTGGGGTGGATGTAAATGGTACCCTCTTTTTCTATCCATATGCTCCTATCACTGGAACAGAAGCACAGAGCATTTTACTTCGCGTCGGTGGTAGCGTAGGTGGACTCGGCAGTGGACCCCTGGCACGTGGCAATGCAGTGAGAATCGTTCTCCAAGCTCAGCAATAATTTGTTCAAGCTAGAAATCGTTTAAGATTGGAAAAAAGACTATGCATCCCGTATAGTCTTTTTCGATTAACCATGTTTTATGAGGAAACGCTTGCCCCTTTTTATATTGAGTGCGTTATCTATGACTTTTATACTCACTGCTTGTGATTTGATCCAAACTGTCCCGGTGATCGATACCCAGACCTCCGAGATCCCTGTCACTTCACCTACTACAAATACTGGAGCAGTAGTAGTAACTCCATCTCCTTCATCGCAAGCCTATACAGCTGGTGCCTTTCAAAATTATACAAAATTAGCTTTTGAAGAAGCCGTGCGTGATGGCAAGACAGTGATGCTCAATTTCCATGCCGATTGGTGTCGTGAATGTATTGAAAATGAACCACATGTCAAAGCGGCTTTTTCCAGTATGAATGATCCTCAAGTAGTCGGCTTCAAGGTGGCTTATGACAATACTACCAAAGGTTGGAGTGAAGATATCGTGGATCTTAAGAAACGACTCAACATCAACTATCAAATGACTTTTGTCATTATAAAAGACGGTGAGGAAACGAAACGTTTCACTGGATCAGTCGATACAGCCAAAGTTATTGCGCTAGTGCAATAAATACAGTTCTAAATTCTAAGTTCAAAATTCTCAATCATCCCAAATAAAAGTATCCTTCTTGACTACCGGACGGGACTTACTACGAGATGCCTCGAACCCAGCCCTGATTACAGAGCTGGGCTTCGGCATGACAATTCCCATTCTGAATTCGTGTCTCCTATTCCTTAAATAATGTGCTATAATTATTTGAAGTAAACAAAAACCAAATGACCGTGCCATCACATAAACATAAAACCCCCTTTGTTCATGTACATGTCGGACTATGTCTGATGAGTATAATGTCGTTATTGCTTTTTGATGCCATAGTTTTACCTTCGCCGTCACATGCTACGGCATCATTTGTACAGTCTGCTACCGGTACCAAAAAAAGCGATGAAGTCACTCCCACCTCAGTCAGTGCTACCTTTGGCGGCGGAGCTACTGCCGGGAACTTATTGATTGCTGTACTAGGTGCTGGAGGAAATGTCACGCTCAATGCGCCCAGTGGGTTTTTGACTGCGATCAATGAGAATGCAACAGTCAGCCAAGCAATCTTCTTTCAAATTGCTTCCGGTGGTGAAACTATTATCACTGCTACAGTTTCGAGCAATCCCAGCTCAATCGGCCTGCATATTTACGAATATAGTGGTAGTTCAGCTACAGTCAGCGACTTTGGATCCACTTTTGGATTCAGTGGCGGGCCATCATCCGGCTCGGTCACCACCACGGCTACCGATGAATTGCTTTTTGCCGCTTTTACCAGTGAAAATAATACCAATCACAACAATGGATCTTGGGACAATGGTAGTGAAGACTTTACTGAACGCGAAGACTTCAATACGACTGGCGTGGGCACAAGTAATACTTTTGCCGGTGGAGACAACATTACGAATAGCCCTGATCCTCATACCGTCTCTACCAACTTGGGCGGTGGCAATACCAATTGGCGTGGTCAAATCGTGAGTTTTGCGCCTCCCGATATGACTGATCCTAGTGTGAACAATGTTACTTCTGCTACTGCCAATGGTACGTATTGTACCGGTGCAGTCATTTCTATTCAGGTGAAATTTGATGAGATTGTCTTCGTCACCGGCACTCCTCAGCTGACTCTCGAAACCGGCACTACTGATGCTGTGGTTGACTATGCAAGTGGTTCGGGTACAGACACTCTCACCTTTGCTTACACTGTTGTGGCGGGCCATTCTTCTCCTGATCTCGACTATTTTAGTACCACCGCCCTTGATCTGAATGGGGGCACAATAGAAGATAGCTCCTCTAATCCTGCTGATATAATTCTGGCCACTCCGGGCGCGGCAAATTCTTTGGGCTTCAACAAAGCATTAGTAATCGATACTCCCTGCTCTCCTCCTGAAACGACCGATCCTACTGTGAACAATGTCACCTCTTCTACTTTCAATAGTACGTATTGTACCGGGGCGGTCATTTCCGTTCAGGTCGAATTCGATGAAGTCGTCTTCGTCACTGGCACTCCTCAGCTGACTCTGGAGACAGGTACTACCAATGCTCTTGCGAATTATACCAGTGGCTCGGGAACAAATACTCTGACCTTTACCTATACTGTCGCCAATGGTCATTCTACGCTTGATCTCGATTATACCAGTACTCTTGCTCTCTCTCTGAATGGTGGCACTATCAAAGATGCTGCTGATAATAATGCTAATCTAACTTTGGCCAGTCCAAGCGCAGCGGGTTCCTTGGGCGCCAACAAAAATATCATTATCGAAACTCCTTGTGATGGAGATGATGGAGACGGTGACAGTGGCAGCATTCATCATCATCATCGTCATCGTCAATCGAGAACTTCAGTGACTACCATTGTTGGTTGTACTCGTGCCAATGCACTCGTGCCCTTTATAGATATCCTTTATAGTTTCGCAATACTGGATATTGAAAACTTTTATCGCCGTTGTATCGTCGATGGACGTACTCCGTATCTTTTCCAACCTAATGAAGGAACTACCAAAGCGGAATATTTGAAAATCGTGTTCAATACCTATCAGCTGGGTACAGCACCCTGGGAGCCTGTTTTTGCCGATGTCGGCCCTGATCATGGACTCGCTCCTTTTGTCATCCAAGCTGCTAAGCTAGGGTATATCAACTCCGGGGGATTTTTTTATCCTGACCAAAACATCACCCGTGCTGAAGCATTTAAGATTTTAGCATTGGTGAAAGGTGTTAGGTCAGGTAGTTTGGAAGCGCACTTCGCCGACATATATCCCGGCGATTGGTTCTACAATTATGTTGCCTGGGCCCAAAACCAAGGTTTAGCTGTCGGTTATCATATGTTCTTTGATAAGAGTGGACCAGTAAGTGATTTTTATTCTTTCCCCGCATTACTCTACAAAGCGGGAGATACCAGCATTGATGTACTACATTATAAAGAAGTTTTTGCTCAACTTGGCTATTTCTATGGAGAAATCAATGAATTCTTCGATGCCGAACTCGTGGCTGGAGTAAGTGCTTATCAAACAGTAAAAGGTATTACTCCCAATACCGGCCAGATCGGCGCTCAAACAAGGACTATGCTTCTAAGTGAAATCTTGGTACCACGAGAAGAAAACTGGTTTCGCCCCGACAAACCGATTACCCGCGCTGAAATCACCAAGATCGTCCATTTGTCTGAAGGCCTGTAATAAAAATTGTGAATCGAGAATTGTCTCCCAGTTTGTCATCTCGAGCTTCGTCGAGAGATCTCTATGCTATAATCCGCTTGTAAACAATGTATAACATGGAGATTCCTCGATCCTTCACTTTGTTCAGGACTCGGAATGACAATGTACATTCACGATTCTCGATTCTCGATTTATAATTATTACTCGAGTTCTTCCCAATCTTTTTCTAAATTCTTGGTCAGTTTTCGCATGGTAGCCTCAGTCCATTTTCTACCCTTGGCATACATTTTTACGGCTTGTTTTACGATCTCTTTATATTTTTTCTGGGTCAATTTCGCTCCTTGGTCCAACTGCTCCATAGCAGCCAAAACATGCGCACGTACCTCGATATAGTCTTTCTCTAACTCATCTGTCACTTTTCCAAAAGTATCGTAGACAATTTCCTGGACCTGGGCCCGGGTTTTCTTAAACTTTTTTGCCAGGGAGAGAGCTTGTTTAGAAAGATCTTTTCGTAATTCTTTGCCGGGCTTGGGCGCATACATCAAACCAAGAGCCGCACCGACAGCGGCAGCCACTGCAAAACCCAGGGCAAAATGGGTCGACTTTTGTTCCGGTTGGCGATTTTCTTCAGACATAGGGATTAGTTTTAATATCGACCCTATTATAACTACTAATTCCAATAATACAAAAATGATCGATGTATGAAGGGCTACAATTCAGAATTCAGAGTTCAGGATTCTGAATTAAATTCTGAATTTTGAATCCTGAATCCTGAATTTTGACGAGCGAACTGCTATTACGAAATATTTTGGTCAGACGCCAAATGATAACTCCCCACTCACTCTTGAGAGACAGATTAACTAAGCATACTATCGGTACAAGATATTGTGGAATACAATCCACTCTACCACAACATATAGTTAACCTGTTTTATATGCCCAAAATCGTTCAAATCAAAAAACGCGACAATAATATTGTCCAGTTTGACCGTGAAAAAATCACTGAAGCTATCTTCAAGGCAGCACAAGCTATGGGCGGTGATGACAAAAAAGAAGCTGATCGTTTGGCAAAAGTAGTGGAGGATTCTTTGAATCAAAAATTCAAGCATTCTTCTATTCCTTCCGTGGAAGAGATTCAAGATTTGGTAGAGAAAGCGCTTATCGAGGAAGGGCATGCCAAGACGGCAAAAGCTTATATCCTTTATCGCGAGAAACGTCGCCACTCTCGTGAAGAACAAATGAATGTAATGAATGGCTTCACTACCAAGTTGCCATTCAGCATGAACGCCATCAGAGTAATAGCTAAACGCTACCTCGTTCGCAATGACAAAGGTGAAATTGCCGAGTCTCCCGAAGGCATGTTTCGACGTGTAGCACTATCTCTTTCTGCTATTGAAAAAAACTATGGCAAGACTGAAAAACAAGTAAAAGATACTCACGATCAATTCTATCATGTACTGGAAAGCTTTGAATTCACCCCAGCAGGAAGGACATTGGCCAATGCCGGTGCTCCCACTCCTCTCATCTCCAACTGTATTGTTCTTCATATGGAAGACAGTATGGCTGGCATCTTCAAAACTTTGAGAGATGCTGCATTACTCCAAAAAGCGGGGTCAGGCTTAGGATTCCCTTTTCATCTGCTGCGTCCAGCCGGCGCTTTTTGCGTCAAATCTCGTGGTTATGCCGGTGGTCCCGTGTCATTTTTGCACGTATACAATGAATCATTCGGCGTCATCAAACAGCAAGGTCGCCATGGAGCAAATATGGCTGTGATGCGCGTTGATCACCCCGATATTCTGGAATTCATTCATTGCAAATCAGTTGAGGGTAGAATTAAGAATTTCAACATCTCCATCGGTATGACGGATGAATTTATGGAAGCTGTCAGATCGGAAAGCCAAGAGCCATGGATATGTCAGTTCAATGGAGTGAAGATGAAGCCTCGCCGTATCTACCGCAATAAAGATATGGTGATTGAAAAGATCGAAGACGAGACAATGACTGCAACTGCGCTTCTTCATGAGATCGTCAGTGCTGCTTGGCACAATGGCGAACCGGGAATAGTATTTCTTGATGCAGTAAACAAGACAAATCCCGTACCAAAATTGGGCAGTATTGAGGCTTGTAACCCTTGCGGTGAACAATTCCTCCATGCCAATGACGTGTGTAATTTGGGCTCTATCAATCTCGAGAGGTTTGTTATCGATGGCAAAATAGATCTGGAAAGACTGAAGGCAGTAACCAAAATCTCTACTCACTTACTCGAAAATGTCATTGATTTGACTGACTTCCCAGTGGAAGACGTCAATAAAACTTTCCGAGGCAATCGTCGTATCGGCCTAGGTATCATGGGTTTTGCTGATATGCTCTATCAATTAAATATTGCTTACAATTCTGAAGAAGGTATTCGTACCGCCGAACTGATTATGAGCACTATTCAACAAGCAGCTCATGAGAAGTCACAAGAGTTGGCAGAAGAAAGAGGTGTATTTCCTAATTATGACTTGAGTATTTACCCGGCAAAAGGCGTCAAGATGCGCAATGCCGCCTTGACCACGATTGCTCCCACCGGTTCGATTTCCATGATTTATGATGTATCAAGCGGTGTAGAACCATACTTCGCTCTATCTTATTTCAAAGAGAATATTATGGGCGGCGATTCACTCTATTATGCCAACCGTCACTTAGAAAAGGTACTCAGAGAACGTGGCATACATTCCCAAGAGCTCATGAAGAAAATAGCTGAGCATGGTAGCATCCAAGGTATTGAGGAAATTCCTGAAGATATTAAACGCGTATTTGTCAGCGCCATGGATATCTCCGCTGAAGATCATATTCGTATGCAAGCAGCTTTCCAAAAACACATCGACAACAGTATTTCTAAGACAGTAAACTTTCCCAACTCGGCCAGTAAAGAAGATGTAATGAAAGGCTATTTATTAGCTTGGGAATTGGGCTGTAAGGGCTGTACTGTTTATCGCAGCGGCAGTCGTGAACTAGAGATCTTAAGTGTAAGCAGCAAAAAACAAAGCGCCAAGAAAGACGAGGCTCCTCTTAATATCAGTATAGAAGTAAAATCTATCGAGAGCTTATCTAAAGCGGAACTACTCAAGGAAGGTGTTTGTCCTGAATGCCAACATAAACTCGTAAAAGAAGAAGGTTGCGCCAAATGTTACAACTGCGCCTTCTCAGTTTGTGCACTCTAATAAGGTCTAAGGCCCTGATCCCGTCCCGCACCCCGAAGGGGTCCCATTGGGACATGCGGGGAGGAGGAGAATGGGATTAAAGTTTCACTGGTACCGAAGCGCGAACCCGAAGGCCGCTGCTGAAAGTAGTCGGACCAGCGGAGCTGAGTACCTTATCACCGCACCAATTACCACAGACCAGGAGAGCGCTTGGATCTTTGCTCACCGTTTGTGGATTGAGTACTGTGCATGAATTTATATCAATAGGCATACCTTCAGCTAAACCTTTCATCATAAGCGCAATATATCGTCTAGCTCCGCTCATCACCCCCAAGTCTTGGTCTGCATATTTCTTCAGCCACAACGCTACTTGATCATGATTGGTTCTTAAATCATTCGGGAAAGCTTTACCGTTCAAGTATATTTCTTTATCGTACGGTACCTCTTGTATACCTTCCACAATATCTACATGCCAATGAAGATTCTCTTCTGATTTACCTTCATTCCAGAGATTATCATCACCTGGTTCGTAGACATCCAGATTGGATCGAATGCGTTCATCGCAACCTTTCTCATGATCGATAGCCTGCAGCATTTCCAGTAGGGTTTGAGGAGGAGTCAGATTTAAAGTTGGTTGTACTAGTTTCAAAGCTGATGCTACTACTTTTGGTTTCATACCAGCCTTAATAGCTTTAAAAGTAGGGACATTATCAAGGGGAATACCGAAAGTCTTCAGTACATTTAATCTGCCAATATATTGCTCATTTTTAAACTGTTCCAGCATGCTCCTAGCGTCGAATGACTCACTTACACTTGGTTGGTCGCTAAATCCACCATTATCTGAAGATCGAAACATACATTGTTGGCATTTAAGAAATCGCACAGTAACAATTGTTACCACCCTATGTCAAATTACTTAAAAATCGTGAATCTCAACTTGTCCTGAGCTTGCCTGCGGTGAGCCTGCCGAATCCGTCGAATGGATTGAGAATCGCCCCAAAGGGGCCCCTTCGGGGTAAATGGAATGTATAAATTCTAAATTATAAAACCAAACTAGAACTTAGGATTTCTCCATATGTCCTTATCAAAAAAGTCCTTTATGTCTACGATTTCATTGGCCAAAAGGCCTGGGATTAAAGTTTCACTCTTACCGCGCCACGCAACCGAATTCCAGCTCTTCCGTTAAGGCTGGGGATGTTAGCATAATCCAAAGCCAGGGAGACATACCCGCGCAAGATACCAATACCCAAAGGCTGACCTGCCTTTTTGTCTTTGCTGACAGCGTGAGGATTAAGTACAGTCCAAAATTCATTACCGATTGGTTTTTCTTCTGCTAAGCTTTTTAGCATTAAAGTTAGATATCGTCTTGCTCCACTCATGACCTCTAAGCCTTGTTTTGTATATTTTTGCAACCACAATATTACTTGATCACGAGTAATTCTTTCCCTTCCATTTCTACGGTTAGCGTCAGGCTTCCTCTCCCAATAGATATCCTTATCGAATGGTACATCTTGTGCCCCTTCTTCGATATATACCTCCCACCCGAGATTCTCTTCGGCCAGACCTTCATTCCAGAGCAGATCATTGTCCGCTTGAAACGTACCCCCTCTGAGACTGAGTTGACCGCGACCTGGTTGACTATCGATAGCATTCATCATTTGCAGTCTGGTCAGCGGTGGGATCAGGGATAAAGTAGGTTCCTGCAGCTTAAAGGCTTTCTCAAGTACTTCAGGAGTAAGACCTTTCTTGATAGCTTCAAAAGTAGGAGCACCTTCAAGAGATATACCGAATTTTCTTAAAGCTTCTAACATCCTAGTATAGTCACCTTCCAAAAACTCTAGGAGCTCCCTAGCGGCATCGCTTCCTTCAGATAAGGGCTTTAATTGTGCTTGCGCATGAGAAACAACGGCACGCATCTCTGCTCGTTGTGCTGCCGTAACTTTATTGGTCGGGGATGAGGAAGCTTTTGGCTCTTCTCTAGGTTGGTTCATATTTATTTTTATTAATATTAAATAACCTTCGATACATTGTACCATTTTTTGACCTGTAGTTTCTACGTGTCTACGACTTCATTAGCCAAATTATTGCAAATGTAAGAGGAAAACATTATAAAAGAGTAAGCGATGTTTTTTCATGAACAAACAAGAACTTTCCATTCTCGTCGGTGGTGAAGCAGGAGCAGGACTGGACACTACCGGTCAGATTCTTCTGCTCTGCTCCAGTCGTGGCGGCTTATATGCTTTTGGTAATACGGAAATCCCCTCACTTATTCGTGGTGGGCATAATAGTTTTTCTATACGTATCAGTAGTGAGAAAGTGTTGGGACATATGCAGCGAGTTCATATTTTATTGGCATTGAATGAAGAAACCATCACCCTGCATCAAGATGATGTCAGTGAAGATGGGGTGATTATTTATGACGGCGATATTCTGCCAGACATTCGAAAGAAGGCGTGGTTTCGTAAAGATCGCCAGTATATTCCCGTACCGTTAACAACCTTTGCTAAAACTATCGCTCAAGATCCTATTGCCAAAAACATGGTGGCTTTGGGCGCGGCATTTGCTTTAGCCGATTATGATATTAATTTTGTGGAAAATGTTGTCGAGAAACAATTCAAGAGAAAAGGCGATATTATCATCAAACGCAATCATGATGCTGTGCTCGCCGGTTATGGCCATGTAAAGAGCGAAAGCATTAATTTCCCCTACAAACTTACCAAAACCGTCGCTCCCGCCAAAATTCTTTTGAGTGGTAATGATGCTATGTGTTTGGGTGCTATTCGTGCCGGGGTTAAATTTGTCGGTGAATATCCGATGACACCATCATCTTCGATTTTGCATTACATGGCAGCAGAAGCTCAAGAATACAACATTGCAGTACGTCAGACTGAGGATGAATTAGCTGCAGTAAATACGGTCATTGGCGCGGGATTTACCGGTATACGCGCGATGGCTGCTACATCTGGCGGTGGTTTTTGTTTAATGACTGAAGGCTTAGGCTTGGCAGGAATGACTGAGACCCCGATTGTCATTGCCTTGTGCCAAAGACCGGGGCCATCTACAGGACTGCCCACACGTAGTGAACAGGGAGACTTGGAATTCGCTATGCATGCTTCCCAAGGAGAATTTCCCCGCATTATTTTGGCGCCGGGCGATAGCGAAGAATGTTTTTACATGGCTGGTGAAGCTTTTAACTTGGCTGAAGAATATCAAACACCGGTGATTATCATGTCTGATAAGTATTTGTCCGAAAGTAAACAAACCGTTGATGAACTTGATCAAACCAATATCACTATCGAACGAGGCAAACTCCTCAGCGATGAGGAAATTGATCGAGCACCTTTTCAGCGTTTTGCTTGGAGCGATGATGGCATATCCGGACGCAGTATTCCTGGACAGCCCAAGGGAATGTTTGTGGTAGCTTCGGATGAACATGATCCGATAGGCAATATTTGCGAAGATCCTGATAATCGTAAAATGCAGATGGAAAAACGGATGCGCAAATTAGAAACTGCCAGCAAAGCGATCAAAGAAAAGTATCGTACCTATGGTAGTGAAAGAGCCAATATTCTTTTAGTCAGTTGGGGCGGTACCAAAGGAATGATTCTGGAAGCGCAGGAAATTCTCAAAGCGCAGGGAATATCAACCAAGTTTTTGCAACTGACAGTGATTCTCCCCTTTCCTCATGAAATTCAGAAAATCTTAGAAAAAACCGATACGGTCATTGCCATTGAGCAAAACTACTCTGCCCAATTAGCTCGGGTCATTCGGCGTGAAACCGGATTCCTTATTCCCCATGAAATTGTGAAATATACCGGCCGGCCTTTTTATGCCACAGAAATCGCCGAAACAATTCAACATATTCTTGATGCCGAGAAATATCCTAAGGTGCCTAAATACGTGACATACAGAAAACGCCAGCCGTCATCTTGAACCCTTGAGTTGTCATCTCGAGCTTTGTCGAGAGATCTCAATGCTATAATTCGTTTAACAGCAACGTATACCATAGAGATTCCTCGACCCCGCAAAGTGCGGTGCTCGGAATGACAAGTCAAAAACAATTTTCATTTTAAACTTTAAACTTTACATTTTAAACTTTCATGAGTTCTCCTAAAGACTTCGACATCAAGACAAGTAGTCCTGACTGGTGCCCGGGTTGTGGTGACTTTGGTATCTGGAATGCGATGAAAATGGCTTTTGCCGAGATGGAATTGAAACAAGAAAATATTGTACTTATTGCTGGTATTGGCTGTTCGGGGAAATTACCCCATTGGATGAATACTTATGGTTTTCACGGCATACATGGCCGGGCTTTACCAGTCGCTCTCGGGGCTAAGGTAGCCAATCACAAACTCAATGTCATTATCAATGGCGGTGATGGCGATGGTTACGGAATTGGCATGGGTCACTTTATTCATGCTATGCGTACGAACGTCAATGTGACCTATATCGTCCACAATAATCAGATTTATGGTTTGACCAAAGGGCAAGCTTCGCCAACTTCAGCATTCGGCGATAAAACTGTTTCCACACCTTTTGGAGTGATCGATGCGCCCATCAACCCTATGACAATAGCATTGGCATCAGGTTGTACTTTTGTCAGTCGTAGTATGGCCGGAGATCTCATTCATCTGAAAGAAGTCTTGATCCAAGCCATCAAACATCGGGGGTTTTCTTTGGTAGATGTTTTACAACCTTGTGTCACCTACAATAAGGTAAATACCTATGCCTGGGGTAAAGAAGTGACCTATAAACTTGAAGCAAAGAATCATGATCCCAGCAGTTTGGACAAAGCTTGGCAAAAAGCTCATGAATGGGGCGAGAAGGTGCCTATTGGCATACTCTACCAAGAAAAACGACCTACATATGAAGACAATTTGCCTCAATTAGCTGAGAAACCGCTCGTCGAACAAGACATCAACGACATAGATATCGCCAAGCTCATTGAAAGACTTAAGTAATCAATGTATGATGGACTATTCGAATTCAGGATTCAGAATTTAATTTAGAACTTAGAATTTAGAACTTATTTATGATCTTCGATCCCCAAACTCTCGCCAGCCTCAAAAATGCCCTTCATCAGGCACAACATATACTCTTGATTGATCCCGCGGGTATTGATGGTGATTCCATCGGTTCTCATATTGCTTGGAAATTGGGTCTCAGACAATTGGGTAAACAAGTTACGCATTTTTGCTTATCATCCTTACCACCGAAATATCATTTCTTACGTACCAGTAAGGAAATGGTCAATGTACTGCCCGATTTTACTTCTGTAGACGCTGTCATCCTCTGTGATCAAGGCGATGGCATGCATGGGTTAAAAGAGAGATTTGATGTGCTCAAGGAAAATTGTACCGTGATTAATATTGATCACCATCATTCTAATCATGGTATTGGGCATATTAATATAGTCGTCCCCGAAGCTACTTCATCGACACAAGTTACTTTTTACCTATTAAAAGAACTAGGAATACTGATCACGGCAGATATTGCTACTTGTCTGCTCAATGGCTTGTATACTGATACGGGAAGCTTCCAACACAGCAACACTTCAAAAGAGGCGCTGAACCTAGCATCTACCTTACTCAAGCGCGGAGCTAATTTTCATGCAATCGTTCGCCACAATTTCCACTCTATGCCTATCAATAAACTACGCATGTGGGGCAGAGTATTAGAACGTGTTCATGTATCTGAAGAACAGGTAAGTGTGTCCGGAGTCACGCTTGAGGATTTTTCTGAAACTAATACCGGTCCAGATGCATTGGAAGGTGTTGTGGATTTTATGACCGGTATTCCCGAGAGCAAATTTAGTTTGCTCCTTTCTGAAAGAAAAAATGTCGTCAAAGGTTCACTGCGTACTTTACGTGATGATATCGATTTGTCTGCACTAGCCCAGCTATTCAACGGTGGTGGCCACAAAAAAGCGTCTGGCTTTGCTCTTCCCGGGTCACTCAAGATCACTGATAATAAAGTGGAAATCGTTCCTATCCCTAGCAGTTCTTAATCATTTATGAGTAAAACCCCTTATGTCGATGCCACCTGCATCGGCTGCAATATTTGCCCGAATGTCGCTCCGCATACTTTTGAAATGTATGAAACTGATGAAGGCCTAAAATCAAAGGTTACTGATCCTCATGGCGACGATGAAAAAGCAATTCAAGAGGCCATCGATATGTGCCCGGTGATGGCGATACACTGGAGAGAGATTGAGGGGAAAATTAGTAACTAAGGTATAGAGGTAGTGGTAGACGTAGTTCAAGAGGTAGAAAATAGGGAGTAGAAATAGGTGGTAGTTTTAGTACTATTCTTATTCCCTAATATTAAACCTATTCCCTACCACTCGAACTACCACTACGTCTACCACTATTCCCTATAAACTCTCGGTATTCAGATATAGTTGCTTAATCAGACTCTGATTTGTAAAGTGAAGAGGAACAAATCCCTCTATGAAACTTTTGTATCAAAAATCGTTAACGAGCGACAAAACGATCATTGTCCCGTTTTTTCAAATTGAAAAAAAAGCCCCTCGTTTAGGATTCGCCAATATCGATGAGAATATTAATAAACGTTTTTCTAATGAAGATTTTTTGGGTAAAGCTCAAGAAATTTTGATAAGTTTTCTGGACAGTGAAAAACAAAACAGTACCTTAATTTTTATTGGCTTAGGCAAGAGAGAATCAGCTCATGATGACAGTATTCGCGAAATTGGTGGACAAGTGAGTAAGAGACTACGTGGGCTTAAAAAAACTGAAGTAAGTTTACTACTAGATCATTTACCTGCACATGTTAGTATCACTCTTATTGAAGGCATGGCTTTGGCCAATTATCGAGTAGATAAATTTAAAACCAAAAAAGAAAATGGTAATCCCCTTGTACAAGGACTAACAATCATTCAGAAAAAACAAAACCAGGCGTGGCAGAAAGAATTAGAGGAGAAACTATTAGTTGTGAAACATATTCATGAAGTACGTGATTTAGTAAATTATCCTGCCGATGATATTTATCCGGAAAGTTTGGCTGAGAAAGCAACAATATTGAGTAAACAATATGGACTCAAACTAGAGGTTTTACGTGAAAAAGAAATTCAAGCTAAAAAATTAAACTTACTCTGGGCGGTCGGTCGCGGCAGTCAACATAAACCCCGACTTATTACACTTACATACAGCGGTGGACCAAAGAGCATGAAGCCAGTACTACTTGTGGGCAAGGGCATCACTTTCGACAGTGGTGGTTATAATCTCAAGCCCACCAAATATATCGAAGAAATGTATATGGATATGGCTGGTGGTGCTACTGTCATGGGAACGATCGCTGCTTGTAGTGAATTAAAACTGCAAGTGAATGTGGTTGCCATAGTCGCCGCCGCAGAAAATCTAGTCAGCAGCTCAGCTTTTAAGCCTAGTGACATTATCAAAGCCTACAATGGCAAAACCGTAGAAATCACCAATACTGATGCAGAAGGCAGACTAGTACTCGCAGACGCCCTAAGCTACGGTATCGACAAATACCAACCGCAAGCAGTTGTCGATTTGGCGACACTTACGGGTGCTTGTTTATATGCCTTAGGCGACCGTTATGCCGGTGTGTTTAGTAATGACAACAAGTTATTGCAATCAATGAAAAAAGCTTCGCAGACCACCTCCGAGTTGATTTGGGAATTGCCCATACATCCTGATTATGAAAAACGTTTAAAAAGCGAAAAAGCGGATATGATTAGTTGTGATGTCAAAACCAATCTCGCTGGAGCCTCTACTGCTGCTGCTTTCTTAAAAAAATTCGTGGGCAAAACTCCCTGGCTTCATCTCGATGTCGCCGGTGTCGCCTTTGGCAATATGCCCAAAGCTTATGATCATGGCGGAGCTAGTGGATATGGAGTAAGGCTGCTAGTCGAATATTTGAGAAACATCAGAAAATGAGTGTCGCCTTGTCATACCGAGTCCCGCGCATGCGGGATCGAGGTATCTCCATGCTATACGTTGTTTATAAGCGAATTATAACATTGAGATCTCTCGATTCCGCTTCGCTCCACTCGAGATGACAGACAAAATAGCCAGGATGACACCCAAAACACAACCATATGCTATCCATTTACTTCAAACTCCTTCGTCCTAGTCATTGGATAAAAAACTTTTTAGTTTTTATTCCGTTGATTTTTTCGCTCAACATTTTCCGTATTGATCTATTGATCTTGGCTGCTCAAGCCTTTGCCGCTTTTTGTCTGATGGCCAGCTGTATTTATATCATCAATGATTTTTTAGACATCGAAAAAGATCGGGAACACCATAAGAAAAAAGATCGACCATTAGCTTCGGGAAAAATCAATCCACTCAGTGCTCTGATTCTGGCACTACTGCTTTTCTTCATGAGCAGTTTGATTGCATTGAGCATCAATCCCCTTTTTGGTGCACTTTTAGCGGCATACTTTCTTTTGAATATTGCTTACTCTTTTTATTTAAAGCACATTGTCATTATTGATCTGCTCCTCGTAAGCGCATTGTATCTCTTACGAGTTTATGCGGGTGCCAAGGCCATTGATGTTCCCATTACCAGTTGGTTACTCTTCATCACTTTCTTTCTAGCGCTCTTTATAGTCAGTGGCAAAAGATACTCAGAACTAGTCACTCAAGGTAATACGTCCAGACAGGTGTTGGTTCATTATACCAATGAATTCCTGGCCACCATCATGAACATGAGTGCTACCGGGGTAATTGTTTTTTATGCCTTCTATACCACCACCAAACATTACTTATTCACTTATTCCATTTTCTTTGTGCTGTTTGCTTTACTCAGAATTCTTTATTGGACGCAGGTTAAGAAGAGCTCTGAAGAACCAGAGAAACTATTCATCAAAGATCCCTGGCTATTTTTTACAATCGTATTATGGGGAATCTATACAATTATCACGTTATATTTTGCTGGGGGTTCGTAAGTAATCGAGAATCGTCAATCGTCAATCGTGAATTTTTTCTGTCATGCCGGGCGCAAAGCTCGTGCTGTAGTCATCCCTTTCGAACTTACCGAGAAATGAGTCGTGTCATGCCGAAGCCCAGCTCTGTAATCAGGGCTGGGTTCGAGGCATCTCGTGGTAAGACTGTTCGGTAGTCAAGGAGCTACATCGCAAAGAGATCCCTCGAATTCGCCCTCTTTTGGCAAGGATATTCTATATAACCAACGTGTTCGGGACTCACTCGGGATGACTCCAGGATTCACGATTCACAATTTCATCTTGCAATCAGCCATAATCCGCCCACCACCAGTACCATGCCAATGATTTGGGGCATAAGTATGACTTCTTTTAAATAGAAGATTGAGAAAGTTGTTACAATCAAAAATCCCGTCGCTGTCATCAGAGGATAAGCAATACTTAAGTTCATTTTGGACAGCACATAGGTATAGAGAATTAAGGTGATGCCAAAAGAAAGTATTCCAACGATAACAAAAGGATTCAAAATAAACTCTTTGATCCCGGCCAGACTCAGCGCAAATACCTTTATCCTCATCG
>CAZGLA010000116.1:0-2085 GCA_964526575.1 uncultured Candidatus Peribacteria bacterium
TAAGCCTTTATTTACCCTCGAATCCAAATACGATCGTGCTGACCGAGAAAGAAAAGAAACAATAGCAAGTCGTAATACAATACTTCTTATTTTAGCAATAGGTGGCAGTATTATTACGTTTTCTCAATGTGGATCAAGAACCGATGATTATAAGCATCATTCAGAATCTACATCTGATGTCGCTCCGGGATAATTACAACAAATCAACACTTTCTAAGACTTGATACTGAGCTCCTTCGGGCAGGAGCTTGGATTCAATGAGTTGAATGCTTTGAATTTTTTCTTCCCAAGTGAAAGCTATATTCAATTCCCGTTCTTTAAGTCTCTTCCATTTACGACGAGGAAAACGCGCCAGGGTAATGTGAGGAACAAATGGCCGATTCTCGCGGGCATTTTGAAAGGCTTCCTCTAATTGAGTTTTCGCTGTTCTTAATGCCACAGAAGGTTCACAATTTATCCAAATGAGACGAGGTGCCAATGGTTCAGGACCATAAGTAATATCTCTACAAGTAAGCATAGAACTTTTCATTTTGCTCATTTCTTGCTGAAACATTGTCTTGGCCTTTTCCAAATCTTGTTCTAGCCACGGTGGGATAAGCGTGATGTGCAGCTTTTCTGGCACAGTCCAACGAACTGGCAGATTAGCTGATGCTTGCCATTCAACTATCTTATCTTTCAGTGTCTGAGATAACACAACAGCGACAAAAATACGATGTTCCATAGCTAAAGGTTAAAAGCCTAATACTTCATTCACCAGAATCATAGTAATGCGATTTTGCTGTACTTCATTGTTGATGACAAGGAGCTTGTTTACCGCGCTGCCAGGCATGCCATAAGCTTTTTTTACTCGCTCACTTTCCAGAACTAAGCTATGTTCAAAAATTCTTTTCATACCTTCATCAATGTTTTTAACGACTTTCTGTGTACCTACTACCCAGATCACATGACCAGCACCATAAACGTATGCTGACATTTGACTGCCAGTATTGGAAGCTATCATTGCATGACCATCTTCGGTGACAGCATGAACACTACCAATCGTCCATTCAGGAGCAGCCCCGATTCTTTGCATTTCTCTCCCCTGCGTTTTCCGATCCATTGTCATCAATTTCTTCTTAACAGAATCGTATTTGTCAGACTCCTGTATCGCTGATGTCAATCCGATAGTATCTAATGTCGTTGATGACATTGTCATAACCTCCGCTCCTTCTGGTAAAAGTTCCAGTACTTTCTTTTTGGCTGCTTCACCATTTTCCACGAATATTACTTCGATATTATGTGATTTCAAAGCGGCGATAGTTTTTTCAATTGATTCTTTACTAGCTAATTGACTCCAATTATCCATAGATTTAATTAATACGAGACATTTTTGCTCTTCTTTTAAGTATTTAGCAAATTTTCAAAAATTCAAAGTAGCAAAGTAATCATCCAGAGTCTCTGCCCTCCTAATTTGCTGTACCGTACCATCTGCCTTTAACAGCAGCTCAGCAGACTTGAGCTTGCCATTATAATTAAACCCCATTGAATGCCCGTGAGCACCGGTATCATGAATAATAACAATATCTCCAACCTCAACTTCGGGAAGATACCTATCAATGGCGAATTTGTCGTTATTTTCACATAAGGATCCCGTCACATCATAGAGATGATCGAATGGGTGGCCACTTTCCTTGTTTAAGACAGTAATGTGATGATAGGAACCATACATACCTGGTCGCATGAGATTGGCCATGGAAGCATCAAGACCAATGTATTTCTTATACGTGTCTTTCAAATGCAATACTTTGCTGATCAAATAACCATGAGGACCGGTAATTACTCTTCCACATTCCATGAATAATTTTAATGGCTGCAAGTTTTGATCAGTGATTTTTGTTTGATATGCCTGCTTAATTCCTGCAGACAAAACATCTAAATCCATAGCTTTCTGTTCGGCTTTATAAGGAATACCAATGCCGCCACCCAAGTTTACAAATTCAAAACTAATATTTAGTTTCTGAGAAATTTCTGCCACCAGATCAAAAATCATTTCTGCAGTTTTTATAAAATAACGAGGTTCGAGCTCATTGGATATAAGCATGGTAT
>CAZGLA010000117.1:0-8577 GCA_964526575.1 uncultured Candidatus Peribacteria bacterium
GATCCGTTCAGATGAATCTGATTATTGGCAATGGTGTTTATTGCTCCTGTTCCCGAGACACTGCCCTGCACTTCAATACCAGCAGTGAAACAAGGATGTGAGTCATTGTAATCAGGGATATCAAGAGTTGCATCGGTAGAAGTATTGTTACGAATGCTATTACCAGCGATAGTCGTCTGTTTTAGATTTTGGCCCATAATACCCTTGCGGAAACACGAGATATTATTATTGAGAATGGTATTACCAACAGGAGTTTGATCAGTGTCATCAGAAAGAATAGCGATTCCTCTTTGACCATTATTATCACAACCAGATAAAAAGGTCCCCCCATCGATCGTTACATTTTCCACTTTATTATTGTCTCCATAGATTACGATGCCGTTTTTGAAGCCATCTATTGTTAGATTTTTAATAACATTGTTGGTGGAATTTACTGTCGGAAAGCCGATTTGAAACAAGCTCTCATATTGCCCGGTTCCATTATGAGTAATTGTCACATGATTTTCACCATCGATGGTAATTGAATGAATGATTTGATTAAACGTATCTAACTTATCAGAACCACCAAGAGCATTACTCAAAGTAACGACATTGTCTCCTGCAACCCCATCTAAATCAGGAGCGAATTTAATAATAACGTCATCAAATGAATTGTTTGCATCTTGTATTGCTTGGCGCAACGTACAACTTGCAGAACCATCTGTGCCATCACAAACAGGTGATACTGCAGGGGCACCATCGCCAGGCTCATCAACCATATATACAACCGAAACAGCTTCAGCCTTTCTTGGTTCGTGCCCAACATTATTTCCTAAAATCATTAAAGATACGACTAGTAATAATGCTGATCGAGCAATAATTTTGTTGATAATTTTCATGTTTGTTTTTAACACTTCGTACAATTATAACACAAAAAAGCATGGGATATAAGCATCCTCAACACTTTTTTTAACTCATACTAATCGCGCGGTACACGATAAATATTAATCCAAGCATTACCGGCATCATCTATAAAAACTAATCGCAGTTTGAAATATTGCCCACTACTTACAGCTGATCTTAGAGTGCTTGTATCACGATCATGTATCGTAAAAAGTGTATCTGCACCAGGCGATGCATATTCCCACATTCTGCCTTCACGGATATCACATGCACGTGCAGGTACTGGTAACATTGGCATTCGGCTTGTAGAACAGCCTTGCGTTCTACCAGAGCCATCAGGTGCCGCCATACTACAATCTGAAGCTTCAGTACTGGTTGTACAAGCCGTAGTAGTATCACCATGTGAAACTAAACCAATTTCATCAGAATCACGCAGGAAATCAGCAAAAAGTCTCCCTCGGGAATTAAATGTAGCACGAAAAGAATAAGGACCACCACCTAAAGATCCAGTTGAAACAGTGCCAGTTTGCATTGGGGCAAGAAAATCCACATTAAATCTTCCCATCGCTGTTGATCCAGCCATTTCTGTTCTGAGAGTGACACTTGATTCACTCATTATTGTTGAAAGATCTAAGCGGGCACGAACCATATGAGCTACATTATCTACCTGTAATACAGGACGATTTTGACGAGATGAAAGACCATCATTCAGTTCGAAAGAAAGCATTGTTTCCCCCAAAGCATCACAGTTGCCAGTGAAAGGAATTTCTACACTAACACTGTTTCGCGTGTCAGAGAGATTTACGAGATTGTCTGAACTAACAACAGCATCACCCGCAGGTAAACACGGAGCAGGGCCGCTGTCAGTATCTCCCATACCGCCATCCTCTTCAGGCATTCCGCTATCAGGAGTCACGACATCGCCATCAGTACGATTACGGTATTGCTGCCAATCAAGATCCTGAGCATTGATAGCGCAACCGGCCACACTAGAAAGAGTGGCAAAACTCATAATGCCCAATGCACTACGCATGCGACTCCGAACGCGGTTTATCAAACCGTTTCTGGGGTTTTTTAACGCTTCTGGTCGAGATAAAAGAGGCTTTTTCATAGATAAAATTATTGAAACAAGATGTTTATATTAGCATACTATATTAGTTTGTCAATCGCCTATATGATACCGTCAGTATATATCACTCTTATTAGTACGGACAAACGGGAGGAGATGTGACAGAACCCCAACCCACCCTACACTCTATCGAACTGAGTGAACTGCAACCCACCCCTACCCTCCCTTATCAAGGAGGGAGGACTTGGGGTCGTTTTGAAAGTGGGGCGTAAACATAACACTGAAAACAGAACAAAAAAGAAACCCAATTCCCTTGAACAATCTTCTATTCCCTACCACCTGAACTACCACTACGTCTACCACTATTCCCCAGTCCTATGATAATCATAATCAGTACTCCCACAGTAATCGCACTGTCTGCCACATTAAATGCTGGCCAATAGGGTACTTTGATAAAATCAATAACTGCATCTAGTCTCATTCGATCAATGAGATTGCCAATCGCTCCTCCCATCACGAACCCCAAAGAAATTGAGGTAAGCCTATTATGTATATTGATTAATTTGTCACCATAAAAAAACAAGGCCATGACAATCAACATTCCCACAATAAAAGCAATCATATTGCCCAAGGGAATACTGAAAGCTATACCGGAATTCAGTGTATAGAAAAACTGATTTTCAACAACGAGATATTTGCTGAGTTGATCAAGCAAAATGACAAGTCCGGCAACGAAAAACACCAGCCAATGTTTTTTATAATGAAGCATAGAAGATTTGCTTGTTTTTAGCATAGCACATGACTATTAATAAATTTTGAACTCAGAAAGAATGAAATAAACCTTTTAGACACTTCGACTTTGTTCGACTGCGCTCACCACAGGTCGCTCAGTGCAGGCTACCGGACGGGGCTTACCACGAGATCCCTCCCCTCGATGCACTCGGGGCAGGCTACCTCTCCCGCATGGGCGGGATCGCTTCGGGATGACAAATTCACGATTCACGATTCTCGATTCACGATTTCTCTGATACCCTAGACAACAACAATTCTTTGATGTTTTGTGTGTAAAAATCACCTTGGCTATCAGCCGGGTCTTATGGTATTCTGCCGCAGCTAACGGCTATTTAAGCGTCTTTATTTATGGAAAACTCTGAAAATCTGCTTGGTAGTATGGAAATCGGCAAAATTACTCCACGAGAATTGGTGGTGGAGATGCAAGAAAGCTATCTCAAATATGCCATGTCGGTCATCGTGTCCCGCGCTCTTCCTGATGCCCGCGATGGTCTGAAACCCGTGCAAAGAAGGATCATTTATGACATGCATGATACCGGACTCCGATCGACTAGCAAATATAAGAAATCAGCCAAGATCGTCGGTGATGTGATCAGTCGCTTTCATCCTCATGGAGATCAATCAATTTATGGCACCATGGTACGTATGGCTCAGCCATTTTCACTGCGTTACCCTTTGGTAGATGGGCAGGGTAATTTCGGTTCTATCGATGGTGATGGAGCTGCTGCTTATCGTTATACAGAAGCGCGTATGACTTCGCTGGCTGAGCAAATGGGTAGTGATATCGAAAAAGAAACCGTAGATTTCCGCCCTAATTATGACGCTACTGAGAACGAACCCGCCGTCCTTCCTACTCGCATCCCTAATCTGCTACTCAATGGCTCAGAAGGTATTGCTGTCGGTTTAGCCACTAAAATTCCTCCGCACCATCTTGGTGAGGTTATTGACGGGATAAGTTTGATGATAGAGAAACCAGACTGCACTATTGAAGAGTTGATGGAAAAAATTCCCGGCCCGGATCTCCCCACTGCCGGCGTGATTTATGGTGGTGAAAGCTTGCGTGAAGCCTACCTGACAGGAAGAGGATCTTTCACTATGCGCGGGGTAGCCGAAATCGAGGAAAAGAAAAATGGTCGATTCGACATTATCATCACTGAAATTCCTTATCAGGTGAACAAATCTGTTCTCATCGAAAAGATTGCTGATTTGGTCAATGACAAGAAGATTGTCGGCATTTCTGATCTGCGCGATGAATCAGATGATGAAATTCGCATTGTAATTGAGCTCAAAAAAGATGCTTTTGCCAAAAAGATCCTCAACCAACTCTTCGAATACACGCAATTGCAGCTAGACTTTCATATGAACATGATTGCTTTGGTTGATGGTTTGCAACCAAGACTTATGACATTAAAAGGCCTTCTGGAGGCCTTTATTGGCCATCGACGCGCAGTTATTATCCGTCGCACCGCGTACGATTTGAGAGTAGCCAAAGATCGTGCTCATATCTTGGAAGGCTTAAATAAAGCTCTCGACCATATTGATGAAATTATCAGCACCATCAAGAAAGCGCCTACCAAAGAAGATGCCAGTTTGGCATTACAACAAAAGTTCAAATTAAGTGAGCGCCAAGCCCAAGCTATTCTCGAAATGCGCCTGCAACAATTATCCGGCCTGGAACGCAAAAAGATTCAAGATGAATATCAGAAGAAACTAGCCTTAATCAAAGAATTGGAAAGTATCCTTGCTAGTCCTGCTAAAATAACCAAAATCGTCAAAACTGAATTAGCTGAAATCAAAGAGAAATATAATGATGCACGCCGCAGCAAACTGATGAAGCGCTCGCTGAAGGGCTTTTCTGAAGAAGACCTCATCCCTGATGAACCGATGGTCGTTACTCTTACCAAGGGCAATTATATCAAGCGTTTATCGCCCACAAACTACCGATCACAACACCGTGGAGGCAAAGGAATCACCGGCATTACCACCAAAGAAGAAGATTCAGTGGACCATATTTTGACCACCACCACTCATACTGAACTATTTTTCTTTACCACAAAAGGTCGCGTGTTTAGGCTCAAAACCTGGGAAATCCCCATGGTTTCTCGTACAGCCAAAGGTCAAGCAATTGTAAACCTCTTACAATTACAACCTGAAGAAAAGATCACTATTATTCTGCCTGTAGAAAAAAATGATAAAACTCAGAAATATTATTTCATGGCGACGACCGGCGGTACTGTGAAGAAAACCGAGATTGCTGATTTTACCAATGTCCGAGCCTCCGGACTTATTGCCATTAAATTAAAAGAAAATGAGCAATTGTCATGGGTTGAGCCCACCACCGGCAATGATCATTTGATCCTGGTTACCGAGAAAGGCCAAAGTGTACTTTTCCACGAAAAAGATGTCCGACCAATGGGCCGAGCTAGCCAAGGTGTACGTGGTATCCGCCTCAAAGACAAAGATACTGTTGTTAAGTTACTCAAGATTCCTGAGGCAGAGGGCTCAATCTTGGTACTCAGCAATCACGGCTATGGCAAGAGAACCAATAAGAAAGAATTTTCCGCTCAAAAGCGTGGCGGCAGTGGTGTTCGTATCTCAAAAGTAACAACTAAAACCGGCAATCTCGTTGGTGCTGCGTTTATAAGCAAAGATGACTTAGGTTCAGATATCATGGTTACTTCCGGCCATGGACAAATCATTCGCTTACCGATAAAGAGCATTCCTACCATCGGTAGAGCTACTCAAGGTGTCATCGTTATGCGCCTAGACAAGGGTGACAGCGTTTGTTCTTTTGCTCTTTATAATGAGAAGACTGAAGAAAGCGCTGAAACTAAATCTCCAACCCTGGTAGCCGCGTAAAGTAAATTGTAAATCGTAGCCTGGCCTGAGCTTTGTCGAAGGCTGAATCGTGAATGACCTGCTGTCATCCCGAAGCGGCGCAACGCGACGTTAGCCTGTCCCGAGTGCGTCGAGGGAAGGGATCTCGTGGTAGGGATGGTCCGGTAGTAAAGAGACGGCGGGGCGGAAGAGTTCTCTTTGAGATAAGATTGATCCTTTCACAAGTCTAATCGCAACCACAATAATTCTTCTTGACACTTCGAACTTCGCTCCCTCCAGGGGCGGGCAGGCAGTGCCCCGAAGGGGACCCTTTGGGTCAGGCTACAAGACGGGTCTTACCACGAGATGCCTCGAACTCTCCCGCAGGGCGGGATCGCTTCGGCATGACAAAACTTAGAATTTAGAACTTTTTTACTTTCGTTCCAGGATAATAATAAGAGAGGATTTCTATTGCAGAATATCCTCTTTTGGCTGCGGCTTCGGCTCCACAGCCGGAAAGACCGACACCATGGCCACTCAATTTCTTATCAGTACTCTTACACAGTGGGTCAGGGACAGAAACAAGATAAGGCATATTTGTCCATCCCCATACTTCCTCTGCACTGCGAGTTCGGCCATCGCTTTTACTAAAATAAGGAGTTTTTACGACTTCATCACCATAGGTAACCACCAGGCCATTGGTTGCGAGAACTGCCTGAGCAAAATGGGGCGAACGTTTTTCATAACCATAGCCTAAATATTTTTGCGACACATTGGGGTCGTCATCCAAATCATAAGGCAGTCCCGGAAATTTCTGATCTCTGGTTACATAATATAGCCCATAAGAACGCGCGATAATCGCCATTGTTTTTTGTTTCTCAAAGGGTGCAGAATCAGATACTTCGGCCAAGCCTTTCAAGTAATCTTCAACCGGCAATTCATTGATCGTTGTTAATTTACTGTTCACGATACGCCATTCCAAAACACCTCGGTACATATTGTCATTGAGCTCTTTATTCCACTCCGGTACATGTCGGAAATTCACCAAAGTAATAATCCCACCTGCATCAGCTGGTTCCATACGAACGACAAGACCACGATACATATTCTTACCAGCCTTCACTAACAATCCTCTTTCATCATTAATAATATTAAGTCTTTGATCCTCAGCAAAGGTCGCTACTTTTTTATTATCTATAACCAAATCATAATTCACACTGGCTTCCGCCACAGCATTTGGTTCATTTACACTTAACTTAACTCTAATAGTCTTATCTTTACCTTCTTCTTGTGATTTTAATTGATAATTGTTAATTGATAATTGATAATTATTTTCTTCCGGGATCGGTCCGCCAATTTCTTCAGAGATAAACTTAGTTAAATTCGCTGCTGACTGACGCACTTGAGATGCAAAAGCATTCCTGGTATTCAAACTGATATCTTCTTCCGGAGATAGCAAAACATTGAGAATGACTTTGGCACGGTATGAAGAAAGGCTCATCAAGTCGTTGGCCACCACATAAAATTCAAGGGGAATCTTTTTCCCTGCCAAACCAGCACCAACAGCTAATTGCGGTAAAAATGTTGCTATAGTACCCGGACTGACCAAATCTTGACTCTGTCTGGCTCCTTTCACCATAGTTAAGCCCTTTTCTAGGTTTAAGGGTTTTACAATGGTACTGCTGTTCCATACGGTATTGCCGGTGTTTTTGAATTTCACATTTACGGTGGCAATTTCTCCAGCATGAACATCTATAGTCTCTGGCATTGAAACCGCTTCTGCTTTATAAATTTTTTCTGTTTCTTTTATTGGTGAAGTAGCTTTATCAAAAGTCACTCTTTCGCTCGACCTGGGAAAAATTAATTTTGTAGTGTCTGCCAATACCCCATCACGTAAGCTTTGCATGAGTGCATACAAACTATCTCCGGGACAGCTGGTTTTGCGCACATTACGATGACCAATAATGTTCGGCAGATAACTACCATAAAACATACTAGAACCCTTTGGATCCAGTTTATATTCCTTGGTTTTAGCATTGACCAGACTTTGCAGCGCCATGAGGGCCTTTGCTGTAGGCACAGCATTTTGAAAATTCCCTAATAACGCAATACCTAGAGAACCATTGTTCTTACATAATGTATGAGCAGCAACAGCTAAATCACCACCGGCCCTACCTTCATAGATGTTCCCACTCGGATCAATAAGGTAATTGTAGCCAATATCACCCCAATCACGAGAAATAGTGTGAAAATAATAGATGGATTTTACCGCAGCTCGATAATCATTGTCATCGATGCTTCCATTCTTATCATAATCTTTGACATCTATATCCGTGTGATGAATGACCAGTTTTCGTAACTTAGAAGCAATGGCGATCGGCCATGTATATTCTTTACCCTCGGGATTCTTAGAAATAATTTTAACGGTTTTAAATTCCTCCGGATATTTCGCTTCGAGATTGACGCAGTTAGGACCGTATTCTTCCGCCTCAGTCGGTTGCTTTGTTCCTGTACTTTCTTTTTTGGGCTCTTCCGGCTTTGGTGTTGTTGCCGGTTCTGTAACTTTTTTAACCGCTTCTTTGTTAGCATTTTCAGTACGAATGCGATCTCTCGTTTCTCGTAAGCGGAGAGACTCATCTGCTCCCCAAAGCTTACGAGTGATTACTTTCTCATCAGCAGACGCGATTCGTATCACTTGCTCATCTTGTCCTGGATTCAATAAATGCACCCGAATATTATTCACCTGAGGAGAATTCTCATTTACTTTCTGCAATACAACCTTCAACTGAACGGTCTGAGAAATCTCAGTAAACACCGGCAATGACACCCCTGGTATGGCATCAACATCTTCTATCACTTCCTGCCAATCACTTTTCTCCGTCCGTACATGAAAAGTTACTGAGTTTTCTCTTTCTTCATCATTATCTTCATCCTTACCTTTACCTTCACCTTTATCTTTCATTGATAATTGTTCCCACGTAATTTGTGCAGCGTAAAAAGAGCTTACTTCTAAAACA
>CAZGLA010000118.1:0-11752 GCA_964526575.1 uncultured Candidatus Peribacteria bacterium
GCAGAGAAATACTAAAGAAATGGAAGTTGATGCGGTAGTTTTTAGAAAATTTCTTGAGGCTTCTTCGAAAGGAGGATTGAGTACAAGAGAAGTACGAGAGGCATTTAGATCTGTGTTATAAAAATCCTTTATGAAAGCTCCCTGGCATCATATTCGCGCACGCAAGAAACATCGACAACTTAAAAAGGGAACAAAGGTTGTGCGCCTCTTCGATAAAATGATTTATGTCGTTGCTATAGGAACACCTCTCATGACTGTTACTCAGGTGTGGCAAATATGGGTCGAAAAAAAGATTATAGGTGTTTCCATGGCTACATGGATCGCTTCGCTTGTTTCAGCAATATTTTGGCTTATATACGGTGTTATACATCGCGAAAAGCCGATCATATATACGCAGACACTATGGATGATATTTAGTGCGATGATTGTTATAGGTCTTGTGATCTACGCTTGATCTAAACATGTGGTCCAAAACCTATGAGCTGTGCTGCTTCATAGAAGCCCCAAAGTGCAATACCGATGAAAGCTAAACTACCCAGAAAAGAAATAACGGGGTTTTTTACTGCGTGGATAGTGGTTTTCGGGGAGAGAAATAAAGCAATGTTGAGAATCATGTGGCCGATAAATACACCAGTAGCAAACCCTACGACATTAACAATGTTGAAGAGTGGGATATAACCAGCAAAGTCATCGAGACCAAGAATAAAAGGCACACTAAATGAAAGCACAAAGAGTCCCCAATATGTTTTGTTGCTGGTAGCAGTGATGTCAGTTTTGGGGATGAGTCTGTTAAGTACGGGGGCAACCAAGCGATTAAAACTCTTAAGTACTTTTTCAAGCCACAATTCTATTCCACCGAAACTTATCTTATATTTTCCTTCTTCATCCTTCACATGTTCCAGACCTTCTTCGGCCATGCGAATGAGCACGAGCCCAGCCAAGATAATCATGCCTGCCATCAGGAATCTGATTTCTCGAAATACATTCCAAAGAAATAAAATCGCCAAAGTACCTGCGATATTACCAAAAGCTGTACCGATTTCGATCATGACTCGATTCTTCCAGCCTGGATAATTGGCCATTAAGCGACCAATAAAAATTGCAAAATCAATAGCGGTTTTGAGATAAATAGTCATACCGACCAGTATATCTTGCCAGTGTAATTGCAAAATGATCTTCTCGGCTGAACCGAAACCATTGAGTACGTATGCCCCTATGAACAGCAAGACAACACCAAATATGCAAACAACTACCGTCAAAGTGAGGGGAATAACCTGGTTGGGATATAATGGTTCTTTTTGCATGGTATTTTGCTTTGATCGCTTTTTAATCTAATATTACCACAACATTAAAAATTCTTTCGCGTCTCCCTTGGGCAAGTAACACTGGCAATCTTTATGACCAATAAAAAAACAATTTTTCTCGCTTTCTTTTTACCAATTTTTGTTTTGAGTTCATGCGGTGGTCCTGTTTCTCAGGACTTGGCAATTGCTCACTTTGTCCTCGGAAAAAATCCCCAACTTCAGGACGTAATGGAGCAAAAGTCACCGCACCTGGTGTTTTTTTCCACTAGCGATGGAAAATCCAGTGCCCATGTGGTCTGGGGGACTGGATCAACTCTTCATGAGGCGCTCAGTAGCACGGCAGACAAACTTGGAGATACTGCGGAGCAGGCACATTGGTTCAAGGTAGATATAGTGAACGAATACAATACGATAAGTAATCCAGATTTTGACGCTCCTCTGGCCTATGACCGCAGCCTCAATGGTTTGGCCTTTGCTTCGAATAGCGAAAATAATTTCCCCGACAATATTGCCGCAGCTTTTTTGCCGGAAGAATTGGTATCAAAGACTTTACTCGATAGCGACAATAAAGTTCTTTTTCGTAACATTGAGAAATACACCCACAGCACCACTGAAAGTCCTTCATCTCTTCCCCAGAGCAGTCTGCTCTATACCTTCAAAACAAAGAGTTTCTTTTTTGAGAGACCAAACTTCGGAGAAAGTGTCTCTACTGTTTCTCTTTTTCGTGGTCACCAGATTTATGACAATGTAACTCCGGAAGTTCTCCTTGAGTCATCTATTAATGCTGGAAATTATCTCATTGGTGCCACTCAAGAAAACGGGAAATTTATTTATACATACCTCCCCAAAACTGATAGCGAAAAAGATGATTACAATATACTCCGTCATGCGGGAACAATTTATGCTATGACTGAGCTTTATGAACACATTCGTCAGCCAGAACTTCTTGATGCTATTTCGCGTAGCTTGGAATATTTGCAATCAACTGTACAGTCCTGTTTTGGATCAGCTGGAGAACAAGAAGTTTTGTGTGTAGTAGAGGAAAATGAAACAAAGGTGGGAGCTAATGGTTTAGCTATTTTGGCTATAGCTAAGTATACCAAAGTCACTGGAGATAAAACCTATGTTCCCATTGCTGATGGTTTGGCTCGATGGCTTGGTGCAATACAAGAGGAAGATGGTGATTTCAACTTTCACAAACGGAATAATGCCACGGGCCAGATCGATACATTTATTTCTGGTTATTACCCTGGTGAAGCGATTTTTGGTTTAGTACGTCTTTACGAGATTGATGGCAATCGAGAGTGGTTGGATATAGCAGAAAAACAAGTAAAGTATCTTATTACTGTACGCGACAAGGGGTTACAGCCCAGTGAACTGGAACATGATCATTGGTTGTTATATGGACTCAATGCACTGTACCAGAGTCGTCCTGATGCGCTCTATATTGAACATACCAAGAAGCTCACGCGAGCAATTGTAGATGGACAAAGCACCAAAGATGACGATGATCCTAATAATGACAAAGCTGACTGGGAAGGATCATATGACAGCCCTCCTAGATCGACACCAGCGGCCACGAGAACCGAAGGACTTCTAGCTGCATATAGTCTATTGAAAAAGACTGGCAATGAAAAAGAAGCGAATGAAGCACTGCAAGCCGCTGATTTTGGTATCCGTTTTCAACTACAGACCCAGTTCGACGCCGCTTCAGCTATGTACCTGGAAGATCCGCAACGTAGTCTGGGTGGATTTCACGAAAGTCTGACTGATTTTACCATCCGAATCGATTACATACAGCACAATATCTCTTCTTTTCTGGCGCGATACGATCTCTTAATCTCACCATTATGAAAAGAGTTTTTTTGGCATTCTTTTTACTCATAATGACCGGCGGTTTTACCTGGGCGGGTGTTTTTTATTGGCAAAATCTACGAGGAATTGGACCAGCTATCAATCCGCCGTCACAGAAAATTGCTGATATTATTTCCTCACCTAAACCAGGCACGAATACCACTGGTTTACCTTTGAAGTTACCACCTGGATTTTCTATTTCTATTTTTGCTAAGGATTTAGGTAATGCCCGTGTATTGATTAATGATATTTCTCAACAAACCCTGATTCTGAGTGTTCCTGCAGACGGGAAAGTCCTCTCTTTGAAAGATACTAATAATGACGGTATTGCTGATACAACTACCGTTCTGGCTGAGGGGCTTAACCGACCTCACGGTTTAGCTGAAAGATGTCGTGGTGATCAATGCTCTTTATACATAGCTGAAACTAATCAAGTAGTTATGTATGAATATGATTATATGAATGAAAAGTTATTTAACAAACAAAAGGTTCTGGATTTACCAAGTGGAGGGGGACATTCTACGAGAACCTTGCAAATTATTGAAACTGAACCTGGTCTAAAAAAACTCCTCGTTTCTGTGGGGTCTTCTTGTAATGTTTGCATCGAAGAGGATGATCGCCGTTCCAAAGTGCTCATTGCTAATCTCGACGGTAGTGACGTGAAGACTTATGCTTCTGGTCTTCGTAATGCAGTGTTTTTGACGACACATCCCTTAACAAAGCAGGTGTGGGTGACAGAGATGGGTCGTGATCTTCTCGGTGATGATATTCCTCCTGATGAAATTAATATTCTTGAGGAAGGCAAAGACTATGGCTGGCCTTATTGTTACGGCAAAAAGATTCAAGATAAAAGTTTTGATGCTTCTACGAAAGCTGCCAGCAGATGTGAAAATTCCGAACCTGCATATATAGATCTTCAAGCGCATTCTGCACCTTTAGGTTTAGCATTTGTTCCTGCAAATTCAGGTTGGCCGAAAGAGTATGAGAATAATTTATTTGTGGCTTACCATGGTTCATGGAATCGCAGTGTGCCCACAGGTTATAAAGTTCTCCGTTTTAAATTGGATGAGAATGGCAAAGTTTTGGGCCAAGAAGATTTTATTACTGGATGGTTAACTAACAGTGAGAATGCTCTCGGTCGACCGGTAGATATTCTGATTCAAGAAAGTGGAGTCATGTTCATTACTGATGATAAAGCGGGAGTCATTTATCGAGTGAAATATGAAGGAAGTATCTAAGTTCAAAATTAAAAACTCGTTAAACGAAAGGATTTATGAAGTCGTTAGCAGTATTCCTCAGGGGAAAGTGATGACGTATGGACAGATTGCTTATGTCTTAAATCTCTCTTCACCACGCATTGTTGGTTGGGTTTTGCACAGAAATCCTGATTCCGAAAAGACACCCTGCCATCGTGTAGTATTCGCCGATGGATGTCTATCACCAGGCTATGCTTTTGGCGGCTGGGATAGACAATATGCCAAACTCAAAAGTGAGGGCGTAGCATTTACACAACAGAACAAGGTTGATCTACAACAATCCTTATTGAAATGATAAATCGCCCCAACGGGGCCCCTTTGGGGTGGGTTGTGAATCGTGAATGAGCTAACTACCAATTCACGATTATTTGCTGATGTTGCCTCAAGATTCAACTATGTTTATAGTTCCCTTGATTTAACAAAATCTTATTATGGCTCCTGTAGCTGTTAATTATCTCGCTGTACTTGTTGCCGCACTCGCAAGTATGGTGATTGGTTTCTTGTGGTATTCCCCAGTGTTGTTTGGTAAACCATGGACAAAACTCATGGGATGGAGTGAGAAACAAATGAAAGAAAAGTCGTCTCAAATGGGTCCTGCGTATTTGATCATGTTGGTAAGTTCATTGGTGATGGCCTATGTTCTTGCTCACTTGGTGAGTTATTTAGGTGTGAAGGTATGGCAAGATGCTCTTATGCTTGCGTTTTGGACTTGGCTTGGTTTCATAGCGACAACTGGTCTTTCTTCAGTGCTTTGGGAAGGTAAACCAGTCAAACTATATCTCATCAATGTCGGCTATTCCTTGGCTGATTTGATTGCAATGGCCATGATCTTAACCTATTGGGTCTAATCCTAGCCGAAAGTAAAAGCATAGAGTTCTACAGTATCGTCGATAAACTCGAGTGTCAGTGTATGATTCTCAGGTTTTTCTAATTTAACTAGGCGGTATAATCTGTCATCAGTCACTGTTATTTCGCCATTTTCAATATCATCACTAGCATGGTTTGGAGGAATTGTTTGACCATCGAGCATTACTTTTATCTTGCTGTTTGGCTGTGAGGTTCTCATAACCAGGTACACTTCTTTGGCTTGGAAATTTAAGGTCAATATCGCGCCTTTTTGGGGCATAGCTCGCTCATTACCCAGTGTCCATTCACCACTATATGCGAATCTTGATGGTAGAACTTTCTGAGGGATAGAGAATGTTATTGGGGTGTCTTTTTTGATGCTTTCCGGTGATGTGAGATATTCAATGCGGTCATAACCCAAATAGATCTCTGGAGTAAGGGCATATTTGGGCGCATTATCAGGCACATTGCTTAAGGATTCATTGACTTCTGTGCCATCTTCCTTCAGCAATTCCTGAATGAACTTTTCTGATTCTTCATAATTGCCTTCACCAAAATGAGTGCGACGTAGACGTCCATTTTTATCGATGAAATATTCTGCCGGCCAAAAACGATTATTATAACTTTGCCAAATTAAGAAATCATTATCCTGGACCACTGGGTAGGTGATGCCATAATCTTTCATGGCTTTCCGAACATTATCTTCCTCTTTTTCAAAAGCGAATTCTGGCGAGTGGACGCCGATAATTACCAGGCCGTCATCTTGATACTTTTTGTACCAATCAGTGAGATACGGAAATGTGCGAATGCAATTGATACAAGTATAAGTCCAGAAATCTACTAACACTACTTTGCCTTTTAATTTTTCCAAAGTTAAGGGTTCCGTATTTAACCATTTCGTAGCACCATCAAAATTCGGATTAGGTGCAAGCGGGTACATAGGGAGTTGGGTTATTAATTCTGAATCCTGAATTCTGAATCCTGAATTGGGTCCCATATCCTCTAGTTGCTTACGAACTTCAGGATTGTCTTCAAACTGGGTTAGTCCCGCTCCATACTGAGGGAATGCTTGCAGGATATATACTTGAAATGTGCGATCGAGATTAAAGGCAATCGCCAAAGCTACTAAAATAATAATGACGCCAAACACTTTCTGAATTTGTCTCGTGTGTGAAGTTAACCAGGGGACACGTTGCAGGAGGCCTCGTCCTCCATAGATGATAAGCAGCATGGGTACTGCAGTACCGACCGCATAAGCAAAGGTCACAAAAACTGCTTGGACCGTAACTGCACTGGTGGCTGCCAGAGTAATGACTGAAGCCAAGATTGGACCGACGCAAGGTGTCCAAACCAATCCCAAACTGATTCCTAAGAGAAATCCACTACCGAAACCAGCATGTTTAGTTATATTACCAACCTGGGTTGAGGTGCCGGCCAGTTTTTTTTCCAGCCATAGTTGTATTTGAGGAATAAAAATTGCGATGCCAAAAAAGAGTAGAGCAATAAAAGCGACAGTTCTTAATACATCCCCCGACAACCCCAGAAACTTTAGTAAGGCAAATGAAAAAAGCGTGAAAAACGTAAAACTAAGAATAAATCCTGTGACTACACCAAAAGGTCTGCTTTTGCCTCCCCCTAGTGAGCCAGCTAGAACAATTGGCATGATCGGTAATATACAAGGAGAAAGTATCGTTACTACCCCACCCAGGAAGGCAAAAAGAATCAATATAAGCATGATGATTGGAATTTCCTTTACTGTACTGACTGCCTTATAATCTGGCAAATCATATTTTATGCTGTTAAAAACCAAGCAAGACATTGCTGAGCTTATAAGAAAAGATGCTTGGATGATGAAGATCTTACGTTTGGTTCGTGAATTGCATTTACCAGATTGCTTAATTGGTGCCGGTTTTGTGCGCAGTAAAGTGTGGGATTACTTGCATGATTATAAGAAACGAACGCCGCTACCGGATATTGATGTGATCTATTTTGATAAGAGTGATCTGAGTGAAGAGGTTGAAGAGAAATATCAAGGATTGTTGAAAGAAAAGATGCCTGATGTGGAATGGTCGGTGACCAATCAGGCGCGCATGCATGCGTTTAAAGGTGATGAACCTTACGTGTCCGCAGAAGAAGGTCTGAGTAACTGGGTGGAAATCCCTACTTGTATAGGAGCTAAACTGAATGATACTAACGAAGTTCTTATCACAGCACCCTGGGGTGTAGAAGATCTATTCAATTTAATTGTAAAACCAAATCCCCAATGTCGAGATAATCCTGGGTCGTATCGAGAGAGAATGCAAAAGAAGAACTGGCAGAAGATTTGGCCAAAGCTTATAATTGTTCCAGCCTAACATCTACAAATGAAAAACCCTTATAAAAATCTTTTTCGCAAAATTACTGCAGAAGTAAAAGAATATCAGAAACATAAAGATTATAAAAAGTTTAAAAAGATTGATACCCATGAACATGTAGGTGATAATCCAGACTTTAAAAGAATTCTCAAAGTCATGGGAGAATTTAATATTGAAAAAGTATTCTTAATGCCTACTGGTGGAAAAGACCACAAAAAGCAGGATACCGCTTTGAATATTCAAAAAGAATATCCTGATAAATTCGTTGCTTTTGGCTATTTGAACGAAGTTGGTGATGTTAGTGAAATATATCTCAAAGAGTTAATAAAAAGGGGCATTAAAGGCCTCAAGCTTTTATTTTGGCATCCAAGCGTCTATCCACAGAAAAAGATTGCGATGAATTCCAAGCCAATATTTCGCATCTTTGATATTTGTCAAAAGCATAACATCCCGATATTGGCACACATGTCTATTCGTAATTTCTCAGAACACAGAGAACAGTTAGCAAAAACTTTAGAAAGATTTCCCGACTTATTGTTGATCATCCCTCATTATTTAGGAGCTGCTCCACAACTCGAGATTGTTGGAGATATGTTAGATCAGTTTCCCAATTTGTACACTGATGTGAGTATGGGTGGAGGAATCAATCGTTATGTTGCCTATATACAAGGTTTTCATACGAAGTTTGAAAATTTTTTTAAGAAGTATCACCAACGTCTCTTTTGGGGAGCTGATCTTTTTATAGAAAAATCTGCTTCAATGAAATTTTATCGGAAGCGTATGCAGCATGACATTAATATGTTCTCTGAAAGATTTTATTATTCGCCATTTTATGAGGAAAGTGATTTTTTATATGGCCTCAACCTTCCTGATAAGATTTTAGAAGATGTCTTTTATAATAATGCCAAAAGAATTTTTAAAGACTTTTATTAATGTGCATACGTAAATGGACACTTAAGCGACAGGTTTGATTCTTGCCAAAGTGTAAACCCTTCATTTTATTTCAGATTCTTTCTCCTCTGAAGTTCAGAATCGGAAAATCCAAGCCTGAACTTGCAACGAGCTCTTTTAGCTTAGCAAGTTTTTTCTGATCACTGGCAAGTTTTCCGCCGACTATGAGCGACGAAATATAATTGGCGGGGATACCGACCAGAACAGCTAAATGTCTCTTTGCGATTTCTGGCTTATCGGCTCCATAAGGAAAACGGACAGGAAAATCTGCCAAACGACTTGCGTCAACTCCTGTTGCGGAGTGTTGAAGTAAGTCAGTAAGTTCGGGTTTACTGGGATCAACAACAATGGCTATATTGTCGTTTTGTTCTTGTGGACAGCTGAAAGATTCAATCCGTTTCTTTCTGAGATTACCGACATTCTCCTCATTGCCGTATGCATACTCAATATATTCTTGTACTGATTTGTCGCCCTGATTGACGAAGAAGTCAGCGCAGTAGTGCGTTTCCGCATCTTCCGCCCGTGTCTCTTTTTTAGCATAACCGAGTTCTCCGGATAAAATTCCCGATTGTAGAATCCTTGACAATGCAACTTCGTCATACCGAAGATTGTGCAACAGAGCCCCATTCTTAAGTAAAGTAACATTCTGCCCCGCTGCTACAGAACTCCCGCCTTCACGCCTAGCAAGCCGCAATTGCCAGAATTTTTCCCATTGTTCTTTCAAAACCTTTGCCGCCTCTTCTACTAAAGAGGGCGAAGTTTCATGAACAGACAATTCAGGGGGTGCATCGGGAAGCAAAGACCTTAATGTCTGGTGAACCAATTCGAGATTTTCTTGAGAAAGTTCCTCATGTCCCTTCAAACCTTCATTTTTTGGTGTCCCGGGGTTCGATGCTGGATGTTCTGGCTGGTCTGTTAGTGGCATCTTTTTTGATCAATCGGTTAATTTTACCATATTCTCTACAGGCATAGGAGAATCCGGCTATTTACATAGGACTGTATTTAGTGTTTAATATCGCTTTAGCAATGTAAAAACTATGAAAGTTGAGACAGTGGAACAGCGTATTTGTCTGTATGAGATTAATCGGGGACTGAAGGCTGCCAGTCGCCCCATAGCTTTGCCATTCATGCGTCCACTTCTAGCCCAACATGCACGTGCGAGTGATGGTATTGTCTTTCTGACTGCTGATAGTAATGAAAAAGCTACTCAATGTTTGAATGATTTGCTAAAAGTTTTAGTGTCGGATTCTAGGGAGAAAATTGCTGTCGGTTTTGATATACCTTCGTCTGTCATGGCTTTACTAGTGCCGGCTGTCCAGCAGGCTCGCCAAGAAATTCGCAAAACATTCTCACAGATTGCTGATTACAAAATTGCTGCCTTGGAAAGATGTATTCCTGGTGGTGTTCCTGTTTTTGGTTTTGGAGAGGAGCAAATGCAAGGCAAAAAACTTCGTAATCCTTGGAAATTAAGTAATGCCACCTCGCGGGAAATGTGGCAAAAAGAAGGAAAGAAACTACGGCAAGAAAGGGAAAAGATCTGTGCCCCAGACAAAAAAGCTATCATAGCAATTACTGAACCTTGGTCCGCCAGTGATATTGGGATACCTTATGAGTTCAACAAAGAACAGGAAGGACAGGCAAGTCTCTTTGATCACTGCCCTCATGTGCCTTGGATCAATATAAAGATCGGAGAGAGCCCTCTCCCCGGACATGAAACGTGGCGAGAAGCCTGTTTTGACTGGATAATTAAAACAGAATAGTTACTTGCGTCGAACGAAGGCAAATATTCTCTTTCTTTGCACACCGATACTGAGCATCAAAGCAGCAGCAAGAGCGATCCAAATTTCTGGACCTGATTCTGAGACGGCTACTCCGGATGGGGCAATATCACGACCTTGGAGTACAGTCGTTGCGGTACCACCACGATCATCAGTGACTGTCACAGTAACAATATAATTACCTTCTCTTTCATAAACCTTGGTAGGGCTTGCTTCAGTGCTGGTTGTACCATCACCAAAATTCCATAAGTAAGAAACAATACGACCATCAGGATCGACAGCATTGCTTGTGAGCTTCACGGTGAGTGGTGATTTGCCACTTTGTATATCAGCGGCAATAGATACGGTTGGATTTCTGTTTGGTAGAGGAGTGGGAGTAGGAGTCGGTGTGGGTGATGCTACTTTTATAGTTGCCTGTGCATTATATTTGCTCGTATTGTTAAATTTATCAGTCACTTCAATATCGACGGGATAAATTCCAGGCGCTTGAGGAGCAATAAATTCACCTGTGTAGGCACCACTTTGTGTAGGCACGGGAGCGAGAGTGATTGCTCTTTGGTCAGCGATAGCTTTGACGCTGGTAAGTTCAGGTTCAGTTGCCACACTAATGGTGACTTTACTAGCACCTTGTACTTCCAGTGGATTGACCGTGACACTTTGTAAAATGGGAGGTGCAGTATCCACGCGCACTTGCACTGGATCAGAGGCCAATGTCTGCCCGGAGCTATTGGTTATTTGAACTTTGATAGTGTGAGTACCATCAGTTAAGGAGTCAGTGGTATAAGAGAAATTACCATTACGGTCAGAATTCACGGTACTGAGTAGTCTTTCTCCATCAAAGATAGAGACTTGAACATCAGCTAGAGTGGTACCGGTAACATCGATTTGTGAACGATTCACCGTAGAATCATCAGTAGGAGTAATTATTGTTGGTTTTCCTGCACCATTGGTCGTACCTCCTACAGTGCCTGCACTTACTGTGATGGCTACTTCGCCAGTAATGGCTGGATTGGTGCTATCAGTGACAGTAACAGTTTGTTCGCCTGCACTTACCAAAGTAAGCGCTAAGTTGAAAGTTTTTTGACCGCGATCTGTAGCAGTAAATGTATAATTGCTAGGTAATTGTGCCTGAGTATCAGTAGCGGTGATGGCAATTGTACCGGTATAGCCATCTGCGGTGGCCAGATCATTATCCAGGGCTTTGACTGTGAGAGAGAAGGCTTGATTGGCAGTAACATTGATCTCGTCTGTCTTTCCTTCTACTGAAAGCAGGTATGAAGTTGCTGGTCCAGCAGCTATTGTTTCACCATATGTGTATCCCAGTACGTTTATGCCAATTACTAAACAAAGAATTCCCAAAACAAAAGATCTCTTGGTTGAATTTTCTCTGCGTTTTTCGCCGAGTAATC
>CAZGLA010000119.1:0-9459 GCA_964526575.1 uncultured Candidatus Peribacteria bacterium
AGCCCATGCCGTCATTATTTAAGCGTAAGAAAAACATCGCCACTGAAACCGCTGAGACTCTGTCATTTACTTCTCCAGCTAAACAAGAAGGACAACTGGTAGTAGATGTGTATCAGACACCCCAAGAAATTGTGATACGTACGCCAGTATCAGGAGTGAAGTTGGCTGATATTCATATCACGATCAGTGACAATACCCTCACGATCAAGGGCGAGCGTACTCATGCTGATGAAATTGCCGAGTCAGACTATTTACTCAAAGAATGTTATTGGGGCAGCTTTTCCCGCAGTCTGATTTTGCCTTTCAATTTAAATCCCACCAAAATCAAAGCTTTTTTCAAAGATGGCATTTTAAAAATCGTCATACCTCGTGAACAAGTAACAGAAAAATCGATTAAGATTACGGAATTAGGCGAATAACTCAAGTGCAGAGTGCAGAACTTAACTCTGAACTCTACATTCTGAACTTAAAAGAATTTCTCGTGATAGATGTGTTTAGCATCTCCACCGTTTTTTACGATCAGGTCTGAAACTTCCATGATCATGTTTTTGCCTCCACAAATATAGAAGCTGGATTTCTTAGCAATGGGAAAATATTTTTGTAAGCCCATCTGTACACGGCCGGTGAGAAAGCCATCTTTTGGCTCACGAGAAGAACAAAGATCGCAGGTAAGATTGGGATATTTTGCCATTAAATCTTTGAATACATTGAGGTAATAAAAATCTTTGACTGTACTCTCACCAAAAATTAAATGGACAGGACGTTTTTCTCCATGAGCCAGTTCATACAACAGCATTGATTTGATAGGAGCAATTCCCGTCCCAGCAGCGATCATGAAAATCTCTTCAATCTCTGGATCTTTCCGATATACAAAGTTTCCAAAGACACCCTTCAAGACGACTTCATCACCTACTTTGAGGTTCCACAGATAATTGGAGGCAACTCCATCGGGGACCAGTTTCACACAGAATTCCACTTCATGACTGTCATTAGGAGAAGAAGCGATGGAAAAAGGTCGAATCACCCGATCTGAGGCATGCACAAACAAATATTGACCAGCTTTGAAATGCAATTCTTGTGGCTCTATCATTTCAAAAGTCACCAGGCAAACATCAGTAGTAACATGATCATTCTTTTTTACTCGGGCACGAATATCGAAAAAGGGCATAAGAAAAATTCAGGATTCAGAATTCAGGATTGAACTCAAAACTCAAAGCAACATACCTTTAGCATAATTACTGAGAAGAGGGAACAGAGAATGGGCAATGAAATTATATTTCTAATTACTTTGTGGTACGCTGATCGTTGCTTAAAAGGTTTCAGTAAATATCTATACCTATGTCCACTGAAGACCAAAAAAATGTCCGGCACACACATCGTCAATCCGACAGGGTCCCCGTGATTGGAAGAAAAGATGCAGATTTATGGACTAAAGAAGAATTAGCAGAACGCTGGCAGATCATTCAACATGATACTCGAAGCGTAATTTCAGCTGCATTTACCACTATATCTGCGATAAAGAAAGCATTAGAACGTGATACATTAACTCCAGAAAAGTTACTCAAATATACTGATATCTTAACTAGGTCACTGGAAAGAATTCAGCACTTGCTTTTAGACAATAACTTAGATGAAAAATATCGATTAAGAATAGAAGAAGTTAATTTACTGGAGCTCTTCGAAGAAACAGGACAACAATTTCATACGGAATCGGGTGGAAGATTAGAGATTACCCTAGACAGGTCACTAAACTGCATCATTGAAGCAGATCGTTTTTTACTAGCAGATATTTTTACAAATCTAGTTTTAAATACCCATGAAGCTCTTGATAATATACCTTCTGGAACATTACAAATCAGCGCTCAACATTCAGGAGAGCAAATAAATATATTATTACGTGACAATGGCCCGGGGATTGCTCTCAGTATTCGTGAACAATTATTTCTGCGTGGCACTTCCACCAAAGAAAATACAGCAACTCACGGCACAGGATTATTTGGTGCTCAACGTAATGCTCGTTTGCATAGTGGTTCCCTAAAACTCATAAGCACTATCACCAAAGAAGAATTGGAAATTAATCCATCAGAAACACAAACCGGTGCAACTTTCATGCTCTCTTTACCTATGAGACAAACCATAGAAGAAGAACAACAAGAGGAAAAAAAGCTTGCGTAATCTCCAATAACCATTTAGTATAGCGACGTTCAAGAGCCCGAGAGGGCTTTTTAAAAATTTTATGAATCGCCTGACGAATTATATCAAAACCTCTATCGAGGAATTACGAAAAGTAGCTTGGCCAACACGTAAACAAGCTGTTGATAGCACATTAATTGTCTTGGGAATAACTTTGGTAACTACAATTGTCATCACACTCTTGGATGTGCTTTTCCGTTATGGTTATCAATATACTTCCACCTTTCTCGCCGGATCCTAAAGTAAATAATTATGCCTAAACAGACGAGCCAAGGACGTAAATGGTATGTCCTGCACACCTATTCCGGATATGAGGACGCTGTTGCTGAAGCATTGCGTCAGCGTACAGAGACAATGAATATGCAAGATTTTATTTTTGATGTGATTGTGCCCAAAGAAACCCAGATTGAAGTGAAGAAGGGTGAACAAAAACTAGTTGAGAAACGCATGTTTCCCGGTTATGTCATTGTAAATATGATGGTAACTGATGAATCATGGTATGTGGTGCGCAATACTCCGAATGTTACTGGATTTATTGGTTCAGGCACCGTGCCTGTTCCTGTTACTGACGATGAGATCAAACGCATACGCAAACGCATGGGTGTCAAAGAACCCAAATTCAAAGCGGACTTTACTTTGGGTGAAATCGTTGCTATTACTGAAGGCCCCTTTGCTGGTTATCAAGGTACTATTAGTGAAATTGATGAAAACAAAGGTAAGATCAAAGTTTTGGTATCTATTTTCAACCGTGAAACTCCTGTAGAATTGGAATTCACCCAGATCAAAAAGGTTTAATTCTAAATTCTAAATTCTAAATTTATTTTATGGCAAAGAAAGTATTGGTAAAAGTAAAACTACAGGCGAAAGCAGGTAAGGCCAATCCCGCGCCTCCTATCGGTACTGCTCTTGGTCCCCATGGCATCAATATTCAAGAGTTCTGTAAGCAATTCAATGACAAGACCAAGGAAATGGGTGATGTGCTTATCCCAGCAATTATCACTATTTATCAAGATCGCAGTTTTGATTTTATTCTGAAAACTCCTCCTGCATCTGTATTAATTCTCAAAGAAATTAGTCTTCCTAAAGGTTCTGGTGAGCCAAATAAGACTAAAGTTGGTAAAATCACCAAAGCCCAATTACGTAAAATCGCTGAGGCCAAAATGATTGACCTCAACACCACCTCCATCGATCAAGCTGTGAAAATGATCGCTGGCACTGCTCGTAGTATGGGGATAACGGTGGAAGATTAATCTTAAATCTTTATGAAAAAACGTTCTAAGAAATATCGTGCCGCAAGTGAGAAGTTTGATCGTCAGAAAAAGTACCCACTAGAAGAGGCCTGTGGTCTTCTCGTCGATACCGGTACAACCAAATTCGATAGTACCGTGGAAATTCATTTCCATCTGAATATTGACCCCAAATATCCTGATCAACAGATTCGTAGCACCGTATCTCTTCCTCATGGAAGCGGTAAAAGTAAAATCATCGCTGCTTTCGTCAATGATGATCAAGTAGCAGCAGCCAAAAAAGCTGGGGCTGATTTCGCTGGAAACACCGATCTCATGGAAAAGGTTATGAAAGAAAACTGGACTGGTTTTGATGTTGCTGTAGCTACACCAGAAATGATGCCCAAAATCGCCAGGCTCGGTAAAATCCTCGGTACCAAGGGTCTCATGCCCAACCCCAAATCAGGCACAGTTACTACGGATGTTGCTGGGACTATCGCTGAAATCAAAAAAGGTCGCGTAGAGTTCCGCAATGATCCTCAAGGAAATCTCCACGCTGTTGGCGGTAAGATTTCATTTGGCAAAGAAAAGATCACTGAGAATGTCGCTGCTATTATCAATGCAGTGAAAGGCGCACGCCCAACTGGCATCAAAGGTAATTATATCCTGAGCATGACCCTGACAAGCACCATGGGCCCGGGAATACGGATGGAAGTGAAAGAGTAATTATCAATTAACAATTGAAAATTATCAATGAACACCAACTCCTTATAAGGTTAGGGGTTTTTGAGCTCATTGATAATTGATAATTGATAATCGATAATTGTTAATTTTTCAAAAGTTCTCTCTCCGCTTCATCTAGGTTTTTATAAACCGGGATTATTTGCGTAATACCGACAACATCAAGGATATCAAATATTGTTGGTTTTAACTTGATGAGAATGATCTTACCACCTTTTTCATTCAATTTATTGTACCAATCGGTAAGATATCCAATAGCTTTGCTGTTGATATAACCCAAACCGCTGCCTTCAAAAATAAAGTATGTGCCATGTTTAACAAGACGAATTGCCTCATACATGGTTTCGGCATGATGATCGACATTGCTCTCATCCAATTCACCACGCATGACAATATGCTTGGCTGGAGAGTCTCCAAAAGTGCTATCGCTGATATCAAACGTAAATTTGGTCATAACTTAGCAGGAATGTTTTTTACGACGTTAACTTTCAGTCCTCCTGAACGCTTTTTACTAAATTGCATGCGATCTGTCCAGAGCACGATGATATGAAGCCCCCGTCCACGTATACCAAGGTAAGGCCTCTTTAAGCGACGATCCCGTATCGCATGAGCCAAATTGTCATATCTTTCCTTGAGCAAAATCTTACTATCATCTTCAATATTCATATGGATACTGCTTTTATCAGAATAGTGAATACATTTGATACTGAAGGTCACATGCCGAGCCTTGAAAGCATGGAGACAAGCATTGGCGATCAATTCACAGGCAATGACGAGCAATCGATGCTGCCACTGTCTATTAAAATGTTGCGCAGACAGAAAACGATCAATAGCACTACGTATATCTGATGCCTTATATTCAGAAGGTTTTATATGCCAGGTGTGAGAGATGGTTTTGATCATATCTATATTCGTTTTAGTACCATAAGTGTCAGATCGTCAACTTGTTTTGCTGTACCGGCAAAACTCAAAATATCTTGGGAAATTTCATCAAACACTATTTTTGCCGAGCTTAAAGGTGCATGTTTGCTTACAATATCACGAAATGTCTGTATTCCTAGAGTATCACCTTGAATGTTGCGCATCTCAGTAATACCGTCTGTACACACCACTAGAGTATCTCCGGGTAAGAAAACCATACCTTCTTCGCGAACATGAGAGGCAATATCAGGGATCATTCCCAAAGCTATCCCCCCACTTTTGCGCGCATGTAGCACCTTTTGCTGATCAGAATAATGAAATAAATAGCCATGACCTGCCGAAGAAAACATCAGGCGCTGCCCTTCATGATCCCAGTACATCAAAAGTAAGGTTGAAAACAAACTGGGATCAATACGTCTATACAAAATTCTATTCATTTCCGTAAGCATGTCTTTTGGTCTTAAGTCTGGGCCAAACGCATGAAGAAGCGTGTCTAGCATGATACTGATCATGCCCGAGGCTAGACCATGACCAGCGACATCACCGATAGCCAATAAAGTGGCATTCGGCAAAGACAGGACTTGATAGAAATCACCACCAATTTCATCAGAAGGACGGGATTTTACATATACATCCAAACCAGGAATCTGGGGAATATTGCGAGGTAATAATTGCTTTTGGATTTTTTCAGCAATGGCTAAGCTGGTATTGATACGAGTAGCGTCAAGGAGAATATCTTTTTCTGAATAATTACTCTCAGGTGATAAAGCTGTATTTTCGCCTTTGTACCACAGAAAAGTAAAAACGATTGTCTCAGCTAATAGTAACAACACAAAAGCTAAAAGCAGACCATAATAGGCAGTAAACAGAACCACGAGAGACACAGCAATTGCCGTCGTCCAAATCAGTAATAAGAAACTCCAAATCCATGTCCGCCACTTTCTAATCATTTTTATATTTGTTCTATCTTATTTTACCATAGAAACATGATATTTTTAGCTATATAAAGGAAATAGGAATCGGATGAGGAATAGGGTTTCTATTTTGTTTTTAGAACAGAACAAAAATAAAAGCCCTCTTCACTCTTCCTCATCCTCCCTTAAATTACTTCATCAATAACATTGCAATCAGCGGAGCAATAATAAGTGCGATCGTATTGATCACTTTAATCAAAGCATTGATAGCAGGACCAGCGGTGTCTTTGTAAGGATCACCGACTGTATCCCCAATCACAGCTGCTTTGTGAGCGGGAGATCCTTTGCCACCGAAATGACCTTGTTCAATATATTTCTTAGCATTGTCCCAAGCGCCACCGCCCGTACACATAGAGATGGCCATTACCAAACCAGAAACAATCACACCAATCAGGAGTCCTGCTAATGCTTCAGCTCCCAAAATAAAACCAACAACGATGGGGGCAATAACAGCAAGCAAACCGGGAACAATCATTTCATACAGTGCCACTTTGGTAACGATATCTACACAAGTACCATATTCGGGTTTGGCCTTTCTTTCCATAATTCCCGGTATTTCTCGAAATTGTCGACGTACCTCTTCTACCACTTTGTGGGCTGCACGACCAACAGCTTGCATACAATAAGAGGAGAACAGTGCCGGAAGTAAAGCACCGATAAATAAACCGACTACTACTAAAGGATCATCTATTCTTAGCATTAAATTGTGACCAAGTTTGGTAAATTCTTCACTGTATGCCTGAAAAAGTACGAGTGCCGCAAGAGCAGCGGAACCAATGGCATAGCCTTTGGTTACTGCTTTCGTGGTATTACCAACAGCATCAAGTTCATCGGTAATCTTCCGGACATCCTCTGATTGAGCGGACATCTGAGCAATACCACCAGCATTATCCGTAATCGGTCCATAAGCATCCATAGCAATAATAATTCCGGTTGTAGAAAGCATAGCAACCGCGGCTACAGCGATACCGAAAACACCACTATGTAAGTTAGAATGTTCACCCAACCAAAAAGCTAAAATAATAGCTGCGACAATTGCGATAATAGGCAGGAATGTACTGCGCAAAGCATAAGCAATACCGATAATTAAATTGGTACCAGCTCCGGTTTCCGAAGCAGCGGCAATATCTTGTACCGGTTTAAATTTCGTAGAAGTATAATATTCAGTAATCACATTCATTAAAATAGTCAGAGCAAGGCCAACCAAAGTGGCGTAAAAAATTTTCATATCGCCGATCATCGTTTGGGTAACAAAATAGAAAGCAATGATAGAAAATATACTGCTGGCGATTAGGCCCTTATACAAAGCACCTATAATATTCTTGCTACTTCCTAAACGTACAAAGAAACCACCGAGAATGGTGGCAATAATAGCCACAGCTCCCAAAACTAAAGGGTACTCAATACCTATTTGAGCCAAGCTACCCTTGAAGGTAGAGGAAGCTAAAACAATAGCGGCAATAAGAGTAACGGCATACGTTTCAAAAAGATCTGCTCCCATACCCATCACATCGCCCACATTATCACCGACAGCATCTGCAATAACAGCGGGATTACGTTCATCATCTTCAGGAAGCCCTTGTTCTACTTTGCCGACCAGGTCAGCTCCGACATCAGCAGCTTTGGTAAAAATACCACCACCGACACGAGCAAAAAGACTGATGAGTGAGGCACCAAAGCCCAAGCCAATCAGTATTGTTGGAATATCTTTCATAGCTACTCCCATAAATTTCAGGACCAAATAAAAACCACTAACACCAAGCAAGGCCAGACCAACAATTCCCAAACCAGTTACCAGACCACCACGAAAAGCTACAGTCAAAGCCGGACTCAGTCCCTGTTTAGCCAGAAATGCTGTGCGAACATTGGTACGAGTACATACCATCATACCGATATATCCCGCTGTTAAAGAAAGGATAGCTCCGACCAGAAAACCTATAGCAAGCAGCCACTGTAAGGTAAAACCTAAAAGTAAGAAAACAATAACGGTGAAAACAGCGATTGTTTTTGTTTGTCGCCATAAATATGCCTTCGCACCTTCACGAATAGCGAGAGAAATGGCATTCATCTTCTCATCAGTGACCTTCACTTTCATGATGAGATAGACATAAGTACCAGCTGCAATCAAAGCGATAATACTGGCAATTAGAGCATACCAAACAGCGTATTGCATAAGAACAAGGAGTTAAATTCCCGCGCAAGATAACATACGAAAAGGGAAGAGGGAATAGCGAAAATGGCATAGGGTAGTTCATTTCCCCCTCTTCGCTCCTCGACCCAACGGGTCCCCTTCGGGGCTATTCGCTACTCCCAATTACTATTCAATGTCAGCTTCACTAGTACGGATTGTTTTGTGGTCACAGAATGTTGTATTCCTGAAATATTAGCCCAAAAAGAACGAGAGAAAGCACCGCTAATAATCACTTGATACACACCAAGCCAAACAATCATGATAGCTACGAGCAGTCCTACAGACATTCTTTTCAGATAATGATTTCTATCATGCATATTCGGTGTATATTTTGGTTTTTGTGAAACAAATGTTCTTATAAGTATACCACAAATAATTCAGAGTTCAGAATTCTGGATTAAATTCTGAGTTTTGAATCCTGAATCTTGAATTGTTTGGTAAACATTTCCTATTTCCTGTCAACTTATGCTAAGATATTTACGTCACTTATTTTTCAGTTATGCTGTGTTTATCTTCTGGTTGTCTCTATAAATACGGGCTAAATCGAATATTTGAATTCACGAAGGACGCTGGCTACGAAGGCGTTGATATCATCCTGAATGATATTTTCGATACCCGCGATCCTGACTATCTTCTACGCTTACAAGAGTTCTTCAAAATTCCCATCGTCAGTCTCTCCTTGACATCAGATGCATCACCAAAGCGCTTTCAATCTGCCTTAGAGATTGCTGAAACTGTTGGCGTTCCTTTGCTCAATGCTCGCCCACCACTCTTCACCAATCTGCGTTACGCACAGTGGTTCAAAAATGAAATTCCTAAGATTCAAAAAAAAACCAAGGTAAAAATTTGTATTGAAAATCCACCGGCAACTACCGGTATTTTCCTTCCTCAATATTCTTTGCGTAATGTCGAAGATTTACGCCGCTTTGATTATGTCTGTTTAGATACTGCTCATTTGGCATCTCAGAAATTACCTTTACTTCGCGTCTACAAAATCATCCGCAAACGCCTGGAATTCGTCTATATTTCCAACTTCCACAATGGCATGTACAACCAGCCATTAGATGAAGGAGAAATTCCTTTGGAAAGCTTCCTGACACATTTACGTAAGGACAATTTCAATAAACCCATTTGTATCAAATTCAGCCTAGAAGCCATGGGTGCCGGTGACAAAACTAAGGTGATGGATAATTTACGCAAAGCCAAAGACTTT
>CAZGLA010000120.1:0-4460 GCA_964526575.1 uncultured Candidatus Peribacteria bacterium
GAACAGACACCGCCAGTTGTGATAATAAATTTTTGCTTTTTCGCCATACAACCTAATCATTATAAGGCACCTTCTCACGAGAGAGTTTAGAAAGTAAACCACCTCTTGTCAAAAAACCACTTTTCCATTAGATTCACTTCTCATTTTTCAATGAAATCTTATGAAACCGCCAGAATCACTGAGCAGAAAGGATAATGTCTCCTTTTTCAATCATATCGCCAGAGAAACGCTCATTCGCGTACGAAACTTAAATCAACGGAGAATAGACCCCTCTGCTACTTTTGAATCAATTATTCGTAAAATAATCATCAATCACGCAAAAAGAGACCCTGATTTCTTTTTGTATCGTTTTCAAAATCCCGATGATCTTGATCTTTGCGCACAGACAATCAGTATTTATCTTGAAGCAAACTTTTTGAGATACTTCTTTGAAGATGATAATCAAGACCGCCACGTTGAGGCTTATGAAGAAAGCTTTCATGAACAGCTCGAAGTTTCCCAAAGAAATCTTCACACGTATCTTGAGGGTTTGGATGATTTCCAAGCTAAATCCTTCAGGGGTTTAGAAGTCATTTCCCAAAACCCAGATATTGATCCACGCCATCTCATGTGGCGATGCCAATACGTAGCTAATACCAGTATTGCTAGAATGGAAAATGCTGTAAGAAAAAAGTATCAAGGAACACAAAAAAAACGGATAGCACAGTTTCTTCAGAGAAGCGATGATTATTATATAATCAACACACTTTTAAGTTCTTCCGTCACTCAATTAGCGGAACGACTCTTTTTACGAAAAAGATTGCAGGCTATTCTTGCTTTTCAATTAGACCATGAATCTTGGGAGACAATACGTACTGATATTCTCATAGCAACCGATGGAACTAGAATTAAAAAAGCGCTACTGACAAAACCGCTTTTATTGCAATAATAAAAAGGCCGGCTCTTAATGTAAGAAGCGGCCTTTTTAAAAGTGTTCAATTTTAAACTAACAAGATTTCGTAATAACTTCAGGAGCGGAAATAAAAGGAGTTGGCTCTAGAATTTCGAGATAGGCTTCATAATCACCATTGGCCCAGGAATTGCGGATTTCCATAGCCCTCGACACCAGGAGATGACTAGCTCCTGCAGCATAACCAGTCTCAAGCCAGGGTCCAGTACTGTTGTTCAAATTATGCCAGCGATACTTCATTATTCCTGCGATACCAGTGCCTGCCAATTGCACATCAGCGTCGACGGTGTAATTGTTATCAAATCCGCAAACAAATACTTGATTGGGATTCCAGGTGTAGACAACTCCAGTGACAGAATTACTGCTAGTAGCACAATTATAATTGACTGTAGATTGATTGGAAGTAATAGCATTGGGGCTAGTAACAACCAGTTTTTCCCAACGACTACCAGAAGTTCCACCAGAACCAAAAGACCATGTCACAGACACTGGTTTTGACATTTCGCCACTAGCAAATGTCACGGTTTGGTTTGTTCCTGATGATCCATCACTTCTTTCCCAGTGATACGTCACTGTGCCTGGACGTCCATTAGCATTGATAACTGCGTTAAATGTTGTATCCAAAGTGGCAGGACAGGGAGCGCTCCATGAAGAAGGACTGGGAGTCACAGATACACTGGTCACGCCAAAGGTAGTACCTGTGGGTGTAGGAGTAGGTGTGGCACCGGGTAATAAGTCAGGTCGATATTGATAAAAGCGATATACCATTTCGGCAACTAAAGCGCGAGTGAGGGGCAGGTCGGGATTCATAGTGTTTCCGGGACCAGTATCAAATAGATGTGCGGTCAAAGCATATAAAGCAAATTTGCGATACCAAGCACTCGCTGGAACATCAGAGAAACTACTACCATCGGGTAAGGTGAATTCGGTAATACCGTTGGCTTTGAGCATCATCTTAAGCGCTTCTACACGACTTACAGTTCGGTCAGGACGAAATAAACCATCAGGATAACCACTGACAACACCGAGATCTACAGCAGCCCTGATGTAACCAGCAGCCCAATAGTTAGCCGCAACGTCGGAAAATGGAGCAGATGCCAAAGGTACAGAAGGAGTACTGTGCCCAGCAGAAAGCATAATTATTTTTAGAAATTCAGAACGAGTGACATTGCGTCCTGGTTTATACGTACCATCTTCATAACCTTGGACAACTGAATGATCTTTGAGAAACATAATAGCCGTGTAGTTCGGATGACTGGGAGACACATCCGGGAAATCAACAGCGAACACCATGGGAATTGCACCCACTGCTAACAACACAGAAACCAACATTAAGAGAATTCTCTTCATGAAAATGAATTAAAAATCATTCCAATCCTAGCCCCGAGTATGAAACCAGACAATGGAAGACTCGGCTTCTTCCTGGTCTACATCACATTTCCTGTCACAATCGTATTTATAGCCAAGAAAAACCAACACTAACCAACTTAGCAAATTCTGCCCTAGAAATAGGATCATCCGGTCTAGAAATCGTATCTGGTGCTTTTATCCCACCGGATTTCTGAATGATTTTAAGCGCTTCACTACGAGAAATTGTATTGTGAGGGAAAAACTTATCTCCCTGACCGCTGACAATACCCCAAGCTTTGGCTGTATGAATAAAACCATCGAACCAATCACTCTTTTTGCTGTCGCTAAAACGAGTAACAACTGGATAATTGGTCGCAGGAATTTGCCCAGCCTTCAAGACAATCTTTAATGCTTCGGCGCGAGTCAGATTCTTTTCAGGGAAAAAATTATTATTTACTCCCTGACTGAGATCAAACTTTCGTAACGTTTGAATGTATTCAAATGCCCAATGACTTTCTGGCACATCATTAAAGTTTCCGGTTTTTAACAAACTAGCTTTTTGTTCACGAAGCAATTGCCACACAGTTTGATCCTCGCCCCCGAGACGCCAAAAAGTAATACCGAAAACTGGATACGAAGAAGCCGCTTGCCATTTATTGTCGATACTGTCTTTATTTTGAAAATATACGGTGCGCTTCTCGGTTTCTTCCGGCTTATCTACCAAGGGTTTATCATAAGTAAAGAACGCTTCTTTATCTTCATCATTCCATTGGATATTGGGTTTATATTTCCCTAATAAATACTCGGTATCCTCAAATGTAACTGAGTAGGTTTTTTCTTTTTCGCCCCAATTATAACCGTACAGTGGCATTCCCAAGATCAGTTTCTCTGCTGGTATAACAGTTTTAGCAAATTCCAAAATTTCTTTAATCCAGGGGACAGGGGCAATAGCTCCGGCTCCACCGCCACTATAGTGTTTGTCATAGCCCATGATGCGAAAACGATCGACAATTTCACCAATCTTTTTCCAGTCCTGTGATTGAACACTTTCCCAAGGACCAGGATCAGCAGTCTTCGCTTGAATAGCAGCAGTGAGCATTTTTCCTTCTTTATGAAGTTCAGTTGCTAACATTTTTAAAAGAACAATGAAATTTTCTTTATTGGTTAATTTTAGCCCTTCAAAATCAATATCAATGCCGTCATAATTATTATTTCTAACCTTATCCATGACGGTCTGAACAAAAACCTTTCGTTTATTCTCATCCCCCATCACTTGAGTAGCCCGAGCATCTTTAAAGCTGTTAGTAATACTAGGAATGACTCGGAGTCCCTTTTGATGGAGAAAATTTACAAAATCACGATTTTCTGAACCTTTGGACAAACCAATACTGCCATCATCATTGAGGTAATACCAAAAAGGGCTGATTTCTGAAAATACATCACTATTTCTTTCTAAGGTGCTTTTGGCATTATCAAAATCCCATGATGGTAACCAAGCAGACACAACAGGATTGACTGTAGAGAAAGCAAAAACACTGGGAATATTCCACGATAATAGGACGAGGAGACATGAGACAATTAGACGCTTTGACATAAGTTTCTTAATTAGTTCAGGGTGCAGAGTTATGAGTGAAGAGTTGTCATCTCGAGCTTCGTCGAGAGATCTCCATGGTATACATTGTCTGTAAGCGGATTATAGCATAGAGATTCCTCGATCCCGCGTTCGCGTGACTCGGAATGACAACTTGCATTACATTTTTTCTGGAACATCGATTCCCAGCAAGTTAAGTCCCTGTTTCATAGTATTTGCGACTTGAGAAATAAGGTACAGTCTCATCTCTTTTTCATTTTCACTATGTGCTTTCAAGACTGATACATCATTATAAAACTGATTGAACAAAGCCGCCACATGCAAAAGAAATTGAGCTAATACATGAGGCTCATAGGTATCTGCAGCACGCGCGACAATAACCGGGAAACGACTGATGAAAGACAGTAAATGATGTTCGATCGGCAGGGTAAATATGATCTGCTTGATTGGCTTTTCTATATATTCACCTTTACGCATGATGCTCTTGATACGTGCATACGTATATTGCAGGTATGCTGCCGTATCACCATCAAAGCTAATGGCTGTATCCCAAGAAAAGACTACATCGCT
>CAZGLA010000121.1:0-8004 GCA_964526575.1 uncultured Candidatus Peribacteria bacterium
TAGGGTGCGTGGACGCATTTCCGCAATGATCAAGCCATCAACACTGACGATTCCTAAATCTGACTTCTCCACACCCAAGATAAGCTTGGCTATCGTAGTCTTACCCGCACCACTTCTTCCTACTATAGATACAAATTCACCACCAGCGATTTCAAAAGAAACATTATCAAGGACAATGCGCTTCCCATATGTTTTGACGACCTGATCGAAACGAATCATAAACCTAAATAATTAACAATTATCGATTATCAATTATCAATGAACTCGAAATGTCTGCTTTATAATGTATTGTTATTTTGAAGTTGGGTTTCATTGATAATTTTCAATTGTTAATTGATAATCATTCCTGAAGTGCATGCACAGTTATATGTTCACCTTCAGGATTAAGTTCAGACGCTTTAATAGTCAGTGTAGCTACGGGAACAGTAGCAACTGGAGGAGCTAATTCTTGAGCTACGGGTAATGTGGTTTTATCTGTAATATAAACCAAGAATGTTGGCTCTACATGGTCAAGGAATTTCTGCACATTAGCTTTATGTTCCTTGTCTGTAAGCCAAACCATGACACCATCAACAGCATTGAGTTGTTCAATATCTTTCTCTAACTTATCAACAGCAGTATCGATCACACAGAGCCAATTTTTGCCTTCCATAGAAACCAAGAAACATCCCGGCTTAAGACCTAATACAGTGGTTTCATTTCTCTCATATTCACCAGGCCAATCACAAACTAACACCTCACGATTACTCTTTTCAGTATTGGTTTCAGCAAAAGAAACAACTACTTGGGCCTTCGTATGATCCTTGAGTAAACTATCTAAATCTTTGGGATCGGCAAGAAAGAGAATTTCACCACTTTTAGTGGCCACTAAAACATTGTGATGAGTAAGACAAACGAGCTCCATAAAAGTTTAAAATTAACAATTTAAAATTATCAATGATTTTTGTTTTGTTTTTTTCAATTTTCAATTGTTAATTGATAATTGTTAATTACTTGGGGATAATAGCATTAGTCCAAGACTTGCGACAAACTAATGGGAACAACACCGCTTCCCAGTGAACCAATCTCAGCAAAAGCCGCAGTCGTAAGATCAATCACTCGCCCAGCTATGTACGGGCCGCGATCAGTAATACGAACAATGACGCTTTTACCATTATTAGTATTAGTAACTTTTACCATGGTGCCAAAAGGTAATGTCTTATGAGCAGCCACCATATCATTTTGATGAAGAGTTTCTCCAGAAGCAGTACGGCCTCCTTCGAAGTAATCACTGTAGAAGCTAGCTTTACCATCTTCGATAAATTTAGTTTTGTCTGGCATCTTCACTCCCTTGCGAACAATTTCTTCTTCAGGTTCACTGAGAGTGACAGTCTTAAGTAAGGTTTTTTCTTTTAAATCATCACCAGAATAGACCAGACGATACGTTTCTTGTTTTTTGCCTTTTACACCTTTTTGCTCAATAATTATTTTTCCGTAAACTAATTCATCATCCTTGATTTCTTTGGTAGGAAAAGGAATATCCACATCCCTAGTAAATTTTTCTTCACGTTCAGCTAGTAAATGCAAAGTCATATGAGCTTCTAGCCACACATTCAGATCAGGTGTAATTCTCTGATCTGCTTTTAAGATAATACCTTGTTCGCCTAATACATCCTTAACCTTGGTACCATGACTAAAAACCTGCTGCGATTCACCAACAAAATTTACGACAGTAACAGGAATAGCTTTGCGTACGATGAGATGCATACCAGCTTCAAGATCATCAGTCATTTCCTGAGACAGATAATCATGTTCCATTACCAAGATATTATCTTTTCGTAAACACTCGCCTACCGTATTTTCGCTACAATGCATAGTAAAATCAGCACCATCGATAGTGAGGACATAGTTCTTGTTAGCAGATGCACTCTGGATATTGAACAAATAATATGAACCGACAAACAGAACCAGGATTGCCGGAATTACCAGGAATATTTTTCGGCGAAAATGACGCAGACGGCGACGAAAGTGAGAAGAAAGCAGCATACGATTAATCAATTTTCTTGAGTGGTGCTACTGAAGCAGCAAGTTTTTTAATGCCTTTGCCTGGGAAAGCTACAGTGACTACATCTCCTCGAACTTCCACGATAACACCTTCACCAAAACTATTATGCATAACTTTTTCGCCTGTTTTATATAATTCTTCCGCCAGTGCATGAGTGGTAATTTCTGCTTGTGCAGTCCGTACCACCTCTTGATTACCGCCCAGATTAAAACTGTAGAAATTTCCTGAGCGACCACCAACCTTAGTCAATTCTTGCGGTATATCGGCAATAAATCGTGAAGGTGGGTTAGCCTGGATATTACCATAAAGAGACCGTCTTCGGGTATAGAAAAGATACAAATTATGCGCAGCTCTCGTCATAGCTACATACATGAGTCGACGTTCTTCTTCCGCTTGTTCAGGATCCAACTGACTGCGAGAGTGAGGGAAAATATTTTCTTCTAAACCAGCTATATATACGGAAGAAAATTCCAAGCCTTTGGCAGCATGCACTGACATCAGTGTGATTATATCTTTTTCACCATTAGCTAAATTATCCAGATCGGAAATCAAAGCCACTTCTTCCAAGAATGTAGTCAAAGATAATTCTGGAACTAAATGATCATACTTCTTGGCTACAGTGAGAAGTTCTTTTACATTTTCAAAACGTTCTTCGCCCTCTTCAGTACCATCAAGTAAATATTCCTGATAGCCGGTACGATTCACTACTTCTCGTATCAACTTGCTTGCCGGCAATTCTTTCCCCAGATCCTGCAACTTTTGCAGTAAGCTTAAGAATGTACTGATCGACTTTTTAGTTTGTTCGGTCAATTCCCCCATCTCATAAGCACGCGCCAGGCCAAGATTGACAGCGACCGGTTCTTCCCCAAAAAAATGCATAATTTTTTCCCAAGCCACTTTACCAATTTTGCGTGGCGGCACATTGATGATTCTTTGGAGAGCCACAGTATTCTGATGATTCACTATCAAGGACAGATACGCCAAAATGTCTTTGATTTCCTGCCTTTGGTAAAAACGAACACCACCAATAATCTGATAAGGCATGCCCATACGCATCAAAGCTTCTTCGAGAGGACGCGATTGGGCATTGGTTCGATACAGAACCACCTGATCTTTGAGCGGTTTTCCGGAACTGCGAATCTTCTGCACAATTAATTCGGCTTCTTCCCTCTCATCTTGAGCCTCGATAATTTCAATTAGTTCCCCCTGTTCACGATCAGTCCACAGTTTTTTGTCAGTTCTTTGCTGATTTTTTTCAATGATTCTATGCGAAGCATCCAAAATCAATTGTGTAGAACGATAATTACGCTCCAGTTTCACAGTCTTGGTTTCCGGATAATCTTTTTCAAAATTCAAAATATTACGAATGTCAGCCCCGCGCCAACTATAAATCCCCTGCCAATCGTCACCAACAGCCATGATATTACGATATTTCTCAGCCAACATATTGAGGAACACATATTGAGAATGATTGGTATCTTGATACTCATCGACCAAGATAAAACGAAATCTTTCCTGATAACGATCCAAGACATCAGGAAACTGACGAAACAATTGCACAGTTTTAAAAATCAAATCATCAAAATCGAGAGCATTATTAGCCAGCAAAGTTTTTTCGTATTCCGGATATATTTTGGCAACCATTTCTTGGAAATAATCATTGGCCAATGTGCGATACTTTTCAGGACCGATAAGTTCAGCTTTGGCTTGAGAGATATGGCTCAAAATCGCTTTGGGAACAAATTTCTTAGGATCCAAATTCATTCGGTTTAAAACTGAGCGCAGTACTTGTAGCTGATCTTGATCATCATAAATAACAAAACTGTTCTTAAATCCTAAATAATGAATATCAGCACGTAAAAAACGCGCACAGAGTGAATGAAATGTACCGAGAAGTGGTTGTCCGGAAATATTTTGCTGTTTCGACAAAAGTTTCTCTACGCGAGTACGCATTTCTCCTGCTGCTTTATTGGTAAATGTCAGAGCCAAAATATTATTGCCAGAGATATGCCTTTCGGCCATCAAATAAGCAATACGATGGGTAAGTGCTTTGGTTTTGCCTGAACCAGCACCAGCCAAGACCAAGAGTGGCCCTTTTTCGTGCGTCACTACCTCCTTTTGCTCATTGTTTAAGTCTTTGAGGATCATTTCTATTCATCTTATGCTAGTGCAGTTTACTTAAGTTTCGAAGAACGGTAAACTCACCTCCGAATCAATTTTCAATTGTTAATTTTAAATTTCTCTTTATGCGTCGCATTTCTCTCATCGCTATCAGTATTCTTATCGTTGTTGGTTTAGGAACAGGCACCTATGCTTACGTTGCTTATGATCGTGGCTTATGGCCATTTGAAACCAAACAAAGTCCGGCCATATCACTATCAGGCAATTTCCCTGACTTACTATCTGATCAGACTGCTATTTATGCTTATCTTGATCTGGCCAATCCTGATGTCAATAAAGTAGCTAACAATAATCCCAAGCTGAAAAGTAATATCGATTTACTCAAGCAAGGCTGGAGTCGGCTGACAGCAGAGATGCAAGCAGACATTAATAAAGATAATCCAGACTTGAACCTGTTTATAACCAATCTGCTTACCCATAAATTACACTTTGGTTTAACATATAATCCCGATATGGCCAAGGATGTGAAGGCAGCAGAAAACAATGAAATGGTCGATTTGGCTGCTTTTGGACATATTACTATGGGTATAGAGGTTGCTAACAAAGAAGAGGCGCAAAGTATTATCAATAAGCTGGAAGAATTCATTCAGAAAAGTGGAGCTGGAAGCGACGATACAGGATCGGGCAGCCTGCAAATAAATGATGTCACTATTCAGAATCAACCCATAACCAAAATTACAGCTGTAAATCCGGATGATCCTTCTCAGAAAGCAGAATTTGCTATTACAAATTTTGGAGATCGCCTCGTTGTTGTCACGAGTGACCTGAAAACCATGGAAGATGCTATCAGTCGCAATCAAAACAAAGCAGTGGCTAGTTTAACCAACAAAACTACTTTCCTTACTTTGATCAGTAAGATTACCGAACCACAATGGGCTGTATTTTATGCCGACAGTGAAAAGACCCTACAATTACAAACATCTTTGTCCCAGATGTCAGATCTCTCCGAAGATCAATCAGGACAAGCAATGATGCAGATGCAAAAAGATATTTTGAACAACCCTTATTTCAAATCACAAACTGTTTCTGCTATAAATTTGAGTGACAAAGGTATTCATTTCACTTCTTACTTCAAACCCACCACACCTGGAGTGATCAGTAGTTTCCGCAATGCAAATCAGACCTTAGCCAATATTGTTCCAGAAGGGGTGTTAATGTTTACAGAAAATTTTGATATCGTTAGTCAAATAGCTCCTATGGCAGAATTGATAGCCTACTCTATCAGTCAACAAATCAATACCGCCTTAGGTAAAGAAGGTGACGTTTTTAAAGAATGGGAACAACAAACCGGCATCAGCATCAAAGATGACATTGCTCCCTTATTCAAAGACAATACCGCTTTTGTTGTTAGGCCTCTCAATTCTCTGCTTTTTCCTGTAAGCCTCACTTTCTTAAGCAATATTACTGATGCAACCAAAGCCAAAAGCAGCATGGACAAAATCACTCAAGTCTTCATGAAGCAAATAGCTGAAACAGCATTTAGCTCTTTACTTCCACCAGATCTCAAAAAAGAAGATATTAGTGGAGTCACTATCAATTCTTACGGTGAAATGATGCCAGGAGAGGCCATGTATAATTATGCCTTTATGAACAGTGACAAATTACTGGCCATTAGTAGTTCTACTGCAGCTCTGAAAGATATATTGAATACTCTTACTGGTACAAATTCTTTAGCTAAATCTGCTAAATACCCTGAATTCTTGAAGAAGCAAACCAGTACTGCCAATATTAGTTTTGTCGATATCAAAGCAATTGTAGATATCGCCCTTCCTTTCATTACTGACCTCATGCCAGAAGAAGAAAAGGCTTCTTTCGATCGCGATATCAAACCTTACCTCAATGTGTTCCATAACATTGCCGGCTATACTACAGTCATGAATGATGTGATCAAGAGCGAAGGCATGATTCAAATGGTGGAATAATATACGAAAAAAAGTGGAGCCGATGAGAGGATTCGAACCCCCAACCTTTCCCTTACGAAGGGACTGCTCTACCATTAAAGCTACATCGGCACACTATGAACAATTAGAAAGTGGCGGGACCGGCGAGACTCGAACTCGTGACCTTCCGCTTGACAAGCGGACGCTCTAACCAACTGAGCTACGATCCCAATAAATTTGTTAGCAGTCGGAATATAGGTAAACTAAGGATGACTGTCAAAATAATTATAACATGACCATCCCCTCATTAGAGCATCATACGAGTACTTGGCAGAAATATATTGTCGCCGGAATTGTGACAATCTTGTTCTTTGCTATTTGTTCACTTTATCTTTTCTTCAGTGAAGGAAGTTTTGATGTGGGCAGTATCAATAGCGCTGCTGCAGGCACCTCATTTTTACTGATTGCTCTAATTCTATTAATTGGCCCACTGACTCGGCTCTATCAAATCTTTGATAAGTGGATGATGTATCGTAAAGAGCTAGGCGTACTCGCTTTTCTTTTGGCACTTTATCACAGTATTTATTCGCTTATTTACTTACCATTTGTTTACCGGGCAAGTGTATTGCCTTCAACAATCATGGGAATAGTAGCCGTCTTGGTCCTCTCTTTCCTCTTCATAATCTCTCGACACAAGATTATTGCCCGTTTAAAAATGCGTACTTGGTGGAAAATGCAATATTGGGGTGTTCGCATCGCGGGAGTTCTCATACTCCTCCATGTAATCATATTGAAGTGGAATGGTTGGACACGATTGTATGCAAGTGAAGTAAAAGACTGGCCTCCAGCAAGTTTGGTGTTTACCGTACTTGGAACTTTTGTACTTTTAGTAAGGCTTATTGATGTGCTTTTACCTGTAAAAATCGCGCGTATTGCAGTACCGGTACTATTGGGAGTTTACATACTAGTCATTAGCGCCACTATGATGTGGCTCTAGCCCACCAACGCGTACTCTCTCAACTGTTTTCGTAAGTGCTTATAATCAGGAAATATTTGTGCTACCAATTTCCAAAAACCGGGACCATGATTCATCTCCTTCAGATGACAGAGTTCATGGACAACAACATATTCAGCCAGCCTTTCCGGTAGAAAAACAATTCGATAATTGAAATTAAGATTTTTCGCTGATGAACAACTCCCCCATCTACTCCTGAGATTCTTCACAAAAACTTTTTTATACATAAACGGATACGTGGTATGATGTTTCTCAATGATACTCGTGATCAATTGTTTAGCATCTTCCTTATGTACTGCCAGGCCATGATCATCGATAAGTGTTCTCTTGGCAATTTGAGATAACTGCTTTGCAGTCTTATAGATCCAATCCGTCTTAGTCAGCACAAAGTCATGTGCTTGTTTAAAAGATACAAAATAAGGGACAGTTACATTCACTTGAACCGGAGTAATAAGCCGCAAAGTGAGTCTTTTAGCACGTCTGACCTTACGCACCTGAATATTAATTGCATCTAGAACAAAATCGTGGCTCATAAGATTTGATATGATCCCAACCTACCACAACTATGGAAATATTAATTCTTCTTAAACACAATTTTATTTAGTTTGAGGAATTTCAAAATCATCTCCCTTTGTGACGGAGCAATGTTATGAGGCAGTTCTTGAATATCAAACCATTGCCATTTCTCAATATCTTCCGGTTCGCCATTGATGACAGGAATATCTTCAAAGTCTTTAATGAGAAAACCGAAATGAAGATAATGCTTATTCGACAAGGTCATCGGCTGCTCCACCTGAGAGAATTGAATAGCATCTTCAGCCACTAAGCCGGTTTCTTCTCGCAATTCTCGAATAGCACATTCTTCTAAAGTATCACCAACATCT
>CAZGLA010000122.1:0-2089 GCA_964526575.1 uncultured Candidatus Peribacteria bacterium
TTAATTCATCGCATCTACTGGCTTGAAAAATCAAATTAGCCCGCCGCGCTCTGCGTGCGTATGTGTCTTCTGGAAATTCCCTCTGCACCATTTCATGGGTAATGGCTGGCAATCGATCTAGTCGAGAGGAGAGAGCGAGCATAGTTTGAGTAAAACAGGCTGATTATAGTAACTAATTGACAGCAAGTCAAAAGATGTGGATTTGTAACCTACCAAAGACATAAACGTACTTAACATCTAGCAAGTTAATGACAAAAGCATTATAATTACTTGATTAGGTATTTATGAACACACATCCAAAATCACATCCCGCAGGATCTCCTCAACCAGATCAACCAGAAGTACAGCCAGAAGTCGCTGAGCTTGCGCCTATTCCTGCCGACATTGATAGGTTGGCAAAAATTCCATTACCGGAAGATCCCTCAGCACATCTGAGCCCCAGTGAACGAAGACTCAAGGAAGCCAAGGAACATGCCCTCAATGAATTAGCTTATTTGCAAAATCCTGAAATTATCAAGACCAGAGAAGACCTTCAACAAGAGTTGCATGTTGATTTAGCCCGTACCATAGAGTATTTAGGCGAACATCCTCACACCATCAGTAAACTGACCCCCCAAGTAGGGCTCTCTCTTATCAACCATTTCCCAGGTTTTTTGTTAACGATTATCTCCCACCCTGAAGTCTCAGCAGAAGATGCAGAACAATTGTTACATAAAATGATTCAAAAGTTAGGGGCTCGAAGAATGGTAATTCTTGCCAAAAGCAAAGATAAAGAACTTCGTGCTCATATCAACACATGGATTGTTAATATGGGAAAAAGGGACATAGCCGTTTTATACGAGAATCCAGAAAATCGTGAGGCACAGGAAATGCGAACTAGTTCTTTGACAATGCTTGTTGCTGGTGTTCTAGATAATCTCCTCCATTTTGAACTAAAAAAAGAACAAATGCATGATTTGGAACAGAATGTAAAACTCATTTTTAGTGAAAATTATCGGAATTGGACAAAATCTGTATTGGTAGAGTATCCAGATAGAGAGATATTGGCGATAGCTAGATCAGCTATGAAACACTTTCCCAAAGAAAAGTTTGTAGAACAAATCTTAGAAAGAATTTCTAGAGAGAAGAAGGAATCTATATTCGCTAAGATTGCTCCAGAGATGTCTCAAGAGGCACTGACTAAAGTCCTTATTAAACGAGAAACTGAGGCAGTACGGGAAGAGATTTTACGTAAAGTAGGAAAAATGAGGGGAGTAAAAGTGTTCAAAAGACCGCTAAAGGATAAGTAATAGTTCTAAACCTGCCTTGCCTGCCCGCCTCTGGAGGGAATGCATCGAGGGATTCTAAGTTCTAAGTTCCTTATACTTATTCACGATTCTCAATTCTCGATTCACGATTAATTTATGCTACTATGTGCCAGCAATTAATCTGCTGGTCATGATTCAGGTATACACTGGTAAGGGCAAAGGTAAAACAACGGCTGGATTAGGACTCGCTATACGTGCTTTTGGGCATGGATTAAAAGTAGCCATTGTCTATTTTGACAAGGGTGGCGAGAATTATGGTGAGAGAAATATCCTCACAAAATTAGGACTGGAATTTTATCCAACAGGGCTCAATAGAAGGAATGCCGATGGCACCTTTAGGTTCTCAATTACACCGGAAGATATCGCTGAAGCAAAGCGAGGATTGGCCCTTGTTAAAGATTTATTAAAGAAAAATTACGACCTCTTGATCTTGGATGAAATTAACTCTACTGTGGCGCTAAACATGCTCAGTGTGGAGGAGGTTTGTGACTTTATCAAGCAGGTACCTGCCAGTACCGAGCTTGTGCTTACTGGCCGCAATGTACACCCGGATATCATTGCCCTAGCTGACTTGGTAACCGAAATGAATCCCGTAAAACACTACATGGATAAAGGTGTACCCGCACGTAAAGGTATTGAATTCTAACTATGTCCCCCCAATTAGAAAAGAAGGATAATTTGGTTCAAGAAAAACAGCTTCTTGCTAAGGCATTTGAGAGTTTTTATGAGAAAAACGATCGTTTCTTCTCGGCACAAGACAGAACCATAGCAGAAAAACATTT
>CAZGLA010000123.1:0-3891 GCA_964526575.1 uncultured Candidatus Peribacteria bacterium
TCTGGAAGATTACATTGCTCGTATGCAAGCATTAGAAAGTGCTGCTATCAGCCAAGAAGGCGTAGAGAAAGCTTTTGTTATTCAGGCCGGCAGAGAAATCCGTGCCTTTGTCGATCCGGAAAAAGTGGATGATGAGAAAGCCAAATCTGTAGCTGACCACATAGTTATTGCAGTCCAAGCTAGCAATGCTGTGCGCTCCGGCGAAGTGAAAATTCAAGTAATTCGTGAATTCACGACCAATGCCTACGCAACTGACCGACGAGGAAAAACCCTTGGTTTAGGGAATAGAGGTAGTGGTAGAGGTAATTCGAGAGGTAGAAAATAGCTAGTAGGACTAGAATATAGAAATAGTTCTATAACTATTTTCTATAACTACTTGTTATTCCCTACCACTTAAACTACCACTACGTCTACCACTATCCCTTAAAAATAATCGCCACTATTCCTTATAAGGCAAACCGGTAGCCGACACCATAAATACTGTGAATGAGTTTCCTGCCAACCAGTCGATCGACCTTTTCCCGTAAATTACGAACTGAAACATCGACAATATTCGTATCAGGATCCATATTGAGATGCCATACTGATGCAATCAATTCTTGGCGGGATATCACCCGATCAGGATGATGAATTAGATATTCAAAAAGCATGGATTCTTTATTTTTGAGATGAACTTTCTGCTCCTCAAAATGCACACAGCGCTTCTCTACGTCATAAGTAATTCCCCGATAACAAACTTGATTGATATACGGCCTACTGATGCGGTAATAAAGCCTCATAATCCGAGCAGCCAATTCATTGAAATCAACCGGTTTTGCTAAATAATCATCCGCACCTGCAGCAAAGCTGGTTATTTTGGTTTCAATGTCACTCAAGCCACTGACAACGATAATGGGAATGGTCGTGTCAGATTTACGGATAAGCCGGATGACTTCCAGACCATTCAAGGCAATGTCTAAAAGTAAATCGACAATAACCACGTCATAGTAAGCCACTTTGCTCATTCGCAGTCCCTCTTCGCCGGTATGGGCCAGATCAACATACATACGAAATTGCGCCAACTTTCCCTTTACTAAGTGCGCCAATTCAATATTATCTTCAATGAGCAAGACCTTCATACGTCGGAATTAAAGATAAGGTGATCATAATCAATAAAACTTTTGTACTCAAAGAACCACATTTAAGGAATCTTAAATTTATTCTGAACTTTAATTTTCTTCATTCTTCATTCTCCTTCCTCCTCCCTTAATTAAACACTATGCTTCAGTGGATAACCAAAAGCGTCAATCAATTCCAGAAGAGCTGTGATCGTCTTATGGCCAAAACCTTCGATAAGATTTGGGTATTTTTCGGTATTACTCCCAATGTACTTACGATTGCCCGCTTTATTGGTACAGCCATACTTTGGGCATTATTCTTAACAGAAACTAATAAGTCCGATTTTTGGAATTATACGATCTTGGGCATTTTTATCGTTACCGCACTGACTGACTTGTGGGACGGTTCTCTTGCCCGTAATACTAATCAAATCACTCATATAGGCACCTTGCTTGACCCCTTGGCTGACAAGCTTCTCATCGGTAGTGTTCTGTATTTCTTAGCTGCGACCTTGTCCCATTGGACGCTCTATATGATCATCTTCCTTGAGGCCATAATGATTGTTCTCAATATCATTTTTTATATGGTCTGGGACAGCAAGATTCACGGCGCCAATGCTTATGGAAAACTAAAAATGTTCTTAGAAGTCGTATTTGTGGCCTTATTGCTTCTTGGTGTATACCAAAATAATCCCGACATCATTACTGCCGGATATTATATTGGCGCAGTAGCAGTTTTCTTTGCCATCATCAGTATGCTGAAAGGCATACAGGATAGCGCGAGTGCGCTGTGAGGCTCCGTAAGGGCCGGTTTGAAACCGGCCCTTACACCCGCCATTACAGAGCTACATCTCCATCCCGCCCATTCCTCCCATCCCACCCATACCGGGCATTGCTGGTTTCTCTTCAGGTAAGTCAGTTATAGCAGCACCAGTTGTGAGAAATAAAGAAGCTATCGAAGCAGCATTTTGTAAGGCGAAGCGAGTTACTTTGGTAGGATCAATAATACCGGCCTCAAACATATCAACGATTTCATCCTGAGCGGCATCATAACCAAAATGAGCTGTTGCCTTGCCTTTATTTTGAATGATATGAGCCTGGAGCTCCATTAACACAGCAGCATAATCCTTGCCCGCATTTTCGATGATTTGTTTCAAAGGAGCATCAAGTGTTTTGAGTACTATATCAACTCCCGTTCGTTCACCATCATCCTTTATTTTCAAGTCTTTCAGCACATCACGTGAATTAATGAGTGCCATTCCACCTCCAGGGACAATTCCCTCTTCGATAGCAGCGCGAGTGGCAGAGACAGCGTCTTCCACACGATGCTTTTTCTCCGTAAGTTCTACCTCGGTGGCTGCACCTACACGAATCACAGCGACACCTCCGGCTAATTTTGCCAGGCGTTCTTGAGCTTTCTCTCGATCATATTCAGAACTGGTATTTTTGATTTCCACTTTAATTTGTTCGACACGTTTCTTGATTTCATCTGCATGCCCCTTGCCTCCGATAATAATAGTTTTGTCTTTGGAAGTAATTACCTTAGCAGCATGACCGAGATCCTCCAGTTGAGCTCCTGAAAGTTTAAGTCCCACTTCTTCTGAGATCACTTTGCCACCTGTAAGCGTAGCAATATCTTGGAGCATCGCTTTACGACGATCTCCAAACCCGGGTGCTTTGATCCCTAAAGAATTAAATGTTCCTCGCAGTTTATTTACTATGAGAGTAGCCAAAGCTTCACCGTCAATATCTTCAGCAATGATCACAAAATTCTTCTTACCAGCCTGTGCTGCCTGTTCGAGAATTGGCAAAATATCCTGAATGCTGCTGATTTTACGATCAGTTATCAAAATAACCGGATTCTCCATAACCGCTTCCATACGAATAGTATCACTGACCATATATTGGGAAATAAAACCATTATCAAATTGCATACCTTCGACATATTCATGAGAAAGCCCCAATGTTTGACTGGCTTCTACAGTAATAACGCCATCTTTACCCACCTTTTCTACCACCTCAGCAATAAGCTTACCTACTTCGGGATCAGCAGCGGAAATAGCACCAACTTGAGCGATTTCCTCTGGCGTTGTTATCTTCTTGGCCACCTTATGCAGATGATCAACTACTGCTTTTACAGCCTTGTCTATACCGTTTTTAATCGAAACCGGATTCGCCCCCTCTCGTACTGAAGGAAGACCATTCTTGATTAATTCGAAGGCCAAAACAGTAGCGGTTGTTGTTCCATCACCAGCCACATCATTGGTCTTGGTAGCCACTTCCTTTACTAATTGCGCTCCCATATTTTCAAAATGATCAGGCAGTTCGATTTCTTTCGCAATCGTTACTCCGTCGTTCGTAATAGTGGGTGCACCATATTTTTTATCCAACACAACATTTCTTCCCTTAGGTCCCATAGTAATACGTACCGCATTAGCGAGTTTCTCGGCTCCGGCAAGCAATTTTGTACGAGCATCAGTGCTAAATTGAATTTGTTTAGACATAGTTTTTAATTAAATTGTAAATTGTGAGTTGTGAATCGTGAATTCCCCCCATTTATCATCCTGAATGCAATGAAGGATCTCTTTCTTCATTTTCAATTGATAATTGATAATTATTCCAGTATTGCCAGCACATCATCCTCCCGTAAAATCAGATATTCCTCGCCTTCGACCTCTACTTCCGTGGGAGAATATTTTGAAAACAAAACTTTTTGGCCGACCTTCACATGCATAGGAATGACTTTGCCTTCTTCAGACATCTTTCCGGGACCAACAGCAATCACTTCACCTTC
>CAZGLA010000124.1:0-4448 GCA_964526575.1 uncultured Candidatus Peribacteria bacterium
GTTTTTTAAGCATAAACTTGGACGTTTCGAAAAACTGACAGATTTACCTACTAATTCAGGCGACAATGAGGTTCATGAGCATATTCAATTAAAGGGTAAGGTAGGTTATTTGAAGTCAGAGATGGATCATTATGCTTTTCCAACGGTTGATGCATTTGTTGAAAAACATAATCGGTATTCGAATTGGGAAGCGAGGGTGGCGGTGAGTAGGACCAGCGGTCATTCCCGCAAAAGCGGGAATCAGATCCCCTCCTTCGAGGGGATGACAAGTCGCCTTCGCGAGGATGACAGCACGCATGGTCTTTTGGGTTTCAGAATGAGACGGTTACTTAAAAGGATTTCTTATCACCTTCCGTTTCGCCCTTTTTTAAGGTTTTTTTACATCTACGTTATTCAAGGTGGTTTTTTGGATGGGCGTGAGGGGTATTATTTTGCGAGCCTACATGCCTTTTATGAGTTTCTTTCTGTGTGTAAAGCGTTTGAGCTGCGTAAGCAGCTTAAAGCTCAGAGCTCAGAGCTCAGAGCCGAGCGATGAGTTGCTGATCTTTTATGGAACAATTATTCAGGCATGAAAAGTATGATGTATGGCAACGGAGCGTGGAATTTTGTATGAAAATATATCAAAGATCGGAAGGGTTTCCAGATTCTGAAAGGTTTTCTTTAACAAGTCAGTTGCGGAGAGCTGCCTTGGCAATACCCTCAAACATAGCAGAAGGTGCGGGACGTGAATCTGACAAAGAATTTTCAAGATTCTTAGCCATTGCTTATGGTTCTTTGATGGAATGTCTAACACAGACTGAAATCGCCAAAAGGCTGTGTTATTTAACAGATCAACAGGCTATTGAGCTTAGAGAGCAAGCGAGAGAAATATCGAAAATGCTATCGGGCCTTAGAAATCGCCTAAAAAGAAAAGTGAATGTTTAAGTTTGGAGCTCAAAGCTAAACTCTTGGCGTAGGGGTACAAAACATATACACTTATAAACAACTGTATACAAATTGGATCCCTAACTTGAAGATGAGAAAAGACAAGCTAATAGAACTTTTTAAAGAGAACAAGAGCATCCTGCGCTTTTCCCAAGCCCTTAAGGCTGGTTTTCTTCGAAAGCATCTGAAAACCCTGCTAGATGCGGGTACAATTAAAAGGATAAGCCGTGGTTTTTACAAGCTAACCGGCAGTCCTGAGCTTTCCAATCCTGATCTTGTGACGGTTGCGCTCAAAGCCCCCAAGGGGGTGATTTGCCTCATTTCTGCTCTAAGTTATTACCATGCCACCGATGAGGTGCCGCATTATATCTATGTCGCAATACCGCGTGGACTGCGCGCAAACAAGATTGATCATCCGCCAGTTCAGTACTTTCATTATGGCCTGAAGGTTTGGGAACACGGGATTGAAACCAGTATCATCGACGGCTATCCCGTTCGGATCTACAGTCTTGCTAAGACCATTGCTGACTGTTTCCAGTACCGGAACAAGATTGGCCTCGACGTGGCACGTGAAGCCATGAAAATAGCAGTAACCGAGAAAAAAGTGAATCCGACTGAAATTATGCGGTTTGCCAAAATATGTCGCGTGGATAAAATCATCAGGCCTTACCTGGAAGCACTCCTTTGAAACCAGGTGTTAAAAATATCACCGCATCCGTCAAAAGGCGGCTACAGAATAAAGCTGAAGAATCCAGCCGACCCTTTGCCGAACTCTTTCAGTATTACGGGATGGAGCGTTTCCTTTACCGTTTCTCGCAGTCGGAGTATGCCAAATCGTTCATCCTCAAGGGCGCGCTCATGTTCACGGTCTGGGACGTTCCAGCTCGGAGGGCAACCGTCGATATTGATTTTCTGGCACGTTTCGATAACCAGATTGAAAAAATTGAACAAGTTATGCGTGAAGTATGTAATGCAAAAGTTCCCGCTGATGGCCTCCTTTTTGATGCGAAGTCTGTAAAGGGTAAGCGGATTAAGGAGGACGCCGACTATGGAGGCGTACGTGTCAAATGCTTAGGATTCCTGGAAAGATCAAAAATACCGATACAGATTGATGTTGGCTTCGGCGATGTAATTGTGCCAAGGCCTTCAAGGATTGACTACCCGACGATTCTGAATTTTCCGGTACCCCATCTTCAAGGCTACACGTTTGAAAGCGTTGTGGCAGAGAAATTTGAAACCATGGTCAAACTGGGGCCTTTGAATAGCCGGATGAAAGATTTCTACGATATTTGGCTCATGACCAGACAAATTAATTTCGAGGAGGAAAAGCTAACCAAAGCAATTAAAGCAACCTTTGAACATCGGAAGACCCCTTTTCCTGTCGAGGCCCCGTTTTTTGCAGAGGAAATTTATGATGAAAAGTCTGACCGTGCTGCCATGTGGAAAGCTTTTTTACGGAAGCAACAGATCAAAAGTGCACCCGACAGCCTGGCTGAGGTTGCCCAAACCATCGAGGGCTTTCTGCTCGAACCTGTGAAGTCCATCACAACTGGCAAGGAAGCAATTATAAAATGGCAAGCCCCCGGCCCGTGGAAGTAGATCGTACTCTGAGCTTTGAGCTCTCAGCTCTCAGCTTTCAGCTAACACACTATGCTACGTGAACAACAAAAATTCTTAGATCGCTTCCAGATCGTTGTTAGTGGTGTTTTGATAATGGTCAGTTATTGCGGTTTATACTGGGCCATGAACGATGATACGAATCGGCTGAGGCCTTTTAATGAATACCTTCAGCATATTAGTCTTTTTACACTTGTAGTAATGCTTGTCATGTATCTAAGACGCTTCAATATTTCAGATAGATTTATTAAGCCTCTCATGATTTTTTATGAGCTTTTTATCTGCTTTATTTTAGGAGCTGTGATTAGTCTTGGATTTCTAAGCTACGTTCTTAAATTCCCTCAATTGAGCCGGCTTTATCTACTCGGAGGTATCGGGGTTAGTTATGGAGTCGTAGTTTTGTGGTATCTCATTATTTACGGTCTCTATAGGGAATTGAGGGCGCATAGTCTGAATTATCGACAAGTTCTTCTCATAGGGAATCAACACACGCTTCCTTCGGCAGTTAAAACTATTGATGAAAGCAAGGCTCTAGGTTTAAGGGTTATTGGTGTCATGGGAATTGATGAGCCCAATCAGGAAAAGATGTGTGGTCATGTTAACTTTGGAAATATTGAAAAAATCGGCGAAGTATTGAACACGCAGGCTGTGGATTATGCGATTTTTACTGCCTATCGCCAAAATCCTCAAGCGATTGAAAAAGCAATGCTGGAGTGTCAGGAGCGGGGAATAGAGGTATGGCTTAAGCCAGACTTTGTTCATAGTGAAGTGACTGTTTCAAGAGTGGATTATTTGCATAATATGCCTTTGTTCATTCTTTCTATGGGTCCAAAATTTGGGCTTCCGCTTTTAACTAAAAGATGGGTCGATATCATCGTGTCTATAAGTTTACTTCTGATTTTGGTATTACCCATGCTCATTATTGGTTTCTTGATCCATCTAAGCACTAAAGGACCTGCCATATTTAAGCAAAGACGTGTTGGCTGGAATGGAAGAAAATTTGTCATGTATAAATTCAGAACTATGTATCATCAAACAGAAGAGCTGCGTGCAGAATTCAGGCTTAAAAATGAAATGCATGGGCCTGCCTTCAAAATGAGAAATGATCCCCGGATTACTCCTATCGGTCGATTTTTAAGACGATACTCTCTCGATGAATTACCTCAGTTTTGGAATGTATTGATAGGGGATATGAGTTTAGTGGGACCGAGGCCGCCGCTGCCGACAGAGGTAACGCTGTATAAAGGCTGGCAAAAGAGACGCCTTTCTATGCGCCCTGGCCTTACGTGTATCTGGCAAGTCACCGGCAGAAATAAGATTGCAGATTTTGAGCAGTGGGCGAAGTTGGATTTGGAGTATATTGATGAATGGAGTTTGTGGCTTGATTTTAAAATTCTTTTGATGACCGTGCCCGCCGTCCTGAAGGGGACAGGGCTGTAGACCTCAGACCTCAGACTTCAGACTTCGGACGTTAGACATCAGACATCAGTAAAGAATCGCAAGACAAATAATGACAAGAGATTTTAAGAAGATAAAAGTATGGCAGCTTGCTGATATATTGGTTATTGAAATCTATCGTGTTACAAAAGGGTTTCCCAAAGAAGAGTTATATGGGATTACCTCTCAATTAAGGCGTGCTGCTGTCTCGGTTCCTACTAATATTGCTGAAGGAGCGAATAGGGAACATGTAAAAGAATATCTTCAATTTCTGAATATCTCGAAAGGCTCTGCGGCCGAGGTAAAATATTTGTTACATTTGGCTAATCAGCTTGAATATTTGAGTCCTCATGAATATGAGAAATTAGAAAGTATGGCAGATGAAGTAGCGAGAATGTTACATGGATTGATTGCTTCTGTTAGAAAGGATTTGCTTTGAAGTCTGAAGTCTCAAGTCTGAAGTCTAATTC
>CAZGLA010000125.1:0-4100 GCA_964526575.1 uncultured Candidatus Peribacteria bacterium
CTGGTTTGAGAATAATCAGAGAGATCTGCCTTGGCGTAAGACTCGCGATCCTTATGCTATTTGTGTTTCCGAATTTATGTTGCAACAGACACAAGTTGATCGAGTGATTCCTAAATATTTTCGCTGGTTAGAACTTTTCCCTACTTGGCAGGTTTTGGCGGAAGCTTCTACTGCCCGGGTAATCAGCGAATGGTCAGGTCTTGGTTATAACTCTCGAGCACTGCGTTTACAGAAATTAGCTAGGGAAGTTGTTGCTAAGTATCAAGGAATTTTACCTGCTGATGAAAGTTTGCTTTTGGAATTACCCGGTATTGGTCCCTACACTGCTAGGGCTTTGCGAGCTTTTGCTTTTGAAAAAGAGGTTGTGGTCATTGATACCAATATTGAGAGGATCATGCTGCGTTATTTCTGGGCCAAGCCAGAACATGATCGCTCTGTCTTGGAGCAAAAATTAACTGGCATCTTAAACAGCAAAGAAACCAAGCAACAAGAACCTTTTGCCCGTTATTTTTTCCAGGCTTTAATGGATTTTGGAGCAACCGTCTGTAAAGCCAAGCCCCAGTGTGATATTTGTCCATTGAAAACTAACTGCCGAGCTTTTACTACTCAGCAATTCACTGTTAAGCGACCGAAACAGTCACATTTCCCTCATTCCAAAAGATATTATCGTGGGCAGTTGCTGCGTGAGTTAAAAAATAAACACAGGCTTACTATTCGCACCTTAAATCAAACTGATATTCAGAAATTTTCTTGGTCTGAAATTATTCAAAGCCTCAAAAAAGATGGCCTAATCGCTGTGCATGAGAAACCGGAGGAGTATGTGACATTACCAGAATAATTAACAATTATCGATTATCAATGAACTCAAGGACACCTGCTTTAGAGTTGGGTTTCATTGATAATTTTCAATTGATAATTGATAATTACTTTTTTAATAACCGATACACATTCGCACACACAAAAATCACGGTACCTACAATAATCATTGTCGGTCCACTGGGTGTATTCCCATAATAGGCAAGAAAAAGCCCTAGAATGACCATAATCTCTGCGATAATCCATGAGTATAGGAAAGATCTGGACAAGTTTTTTGCCAAAATAAGTGCTGAAGCAGAAGGAATGATAAGCAAAGCGCTTAAGAGTAATACGCCAATTACTTTGACAGTAATTGCTACCGTTAACGCGAGTAAAACCACAAAGAGATAATTATAGAAACGGACATTGACGCCTTTTGTATGGGCAATGTCTTTGTCCATAATAGTCATAATAAATTTTCGAAAATTGAACAGAATGATTGATAAGACTGAGCCAGCAACCACTGCGGCAATGGTAATGTCTGACCAGGTAATATTGCTTATATCTCCGAATAAGTATTCATTCAGCTCTACTTCCTGGCCGAATATCATTATGCCTAGTGCTAGAAGAGAAGAATAAAAAATTGCCAAATGTGTGTCGGTTGATAATTCGGTATGTTCTTGCAACCATGTAAGTGTTAAAGCGATCAAAATAGCAAATACAAAGATAGTTATGGTTGGATGTATTCCTACAAGTAAACCAATGGCTATTCCTGTAAAAGCTCCATGAGAAAGGGTGTCTCCAAGAAAGGCGAGCTTTCTGCCAACTACGAAAATACCGATCTGAGAAGCCAGGGAAGCAATGATAATGCCGATGATTAGGGCATTAATAAAGAAAATATCACTCATGGGAATGATGATAATGGGTATCACTGAAAAGATGCTGAAATTCTTTGCTGCGCATCACCAAATTTGGTTTTCCTCTACAGCAGACAGTTTGATTGAGACATACAATCTGATCTGCCTGTCTCGCCACTGTATCAATGTCATGAGAAATAATAATGATACTTTTGTGTTGAGCTTTTTCTTCTTCAATAATTTCCTGTAAATCACGATCAGCTCGGGTATCAATGTTCGATGTTGGTTCATCCAAGATGATTATATCTGGGTCAGATGCTAATGCGATGACTAAAAAGAGCTTTTGTGATTCTCCGCCGGAAAGTTTTTTGAGTTGCTGTGTATATTTGTGATTGAGACCAAGTCGTTTCAAGAGATCTTTACCTTTGTCAGTATTTGCTTGATATATATGGAGAGCTTCTTCGACCGTTATGGGAAATTCGAGGGGCAAGGTGGTTTTTTGTGGTAAATACCCAAAGCGAATGTTTGACTGGTATTCGATATTTCCTTTTGTAATTGGCAGTAGGCCAAGGATAGCTTTGATGAGTGTGGTTTTTCCGCCTCCATTGGGGCCTACCAAACCTATTATTTCACCTCGCTGTATTTCAAAAGAAGCATCTTGAATAATAGACTTCCCCCCCAGGGAGATGTATACGTTTTGGAGCTCGATAAGACGTTCTTGTGTGTTCATGCTTGATGTGTCCTGTCTATCTTAGAACAATGTTTGTTCCGGTTCAAAGTGAAAATTCAATTTTATTGTAGAAACCTTGTCAATCCCGCGCATGGGAAATTTCAATTCACCGTGTTCCAAAGCATGCAGATAGAGTTTGTGAGTGATCTCCACATCTTTGAGGCAGTATTTTTCTAAATCAGCAAAATTGCCCTCATGAAACCATTTGATGGCCATCATACCATCGCCACCTTTTTCCATGCCCAATGTTGCTTGGGCTACATTAGCCAAACTAACTCGATGACTGGTAATTTTTACTATTTCAGACATGATATCAAGAGAAGGTAATTTTTTGATATTAACTTCCGGGATATATGGCTGTAGTACAGCAAAATCGAAATGTTCAGTGTTGAAGCCAATGATGCGATCTACACCAGTAATAATAGGAACAATGTCACGAATATTTTCCTCTCGTAAACAAAAATACCTATCAGTCCGAGAATCATAAATTCCTGCCACAGAAATACCAAGATCAGATATGCTTCCTTTCCCGCTCACTTCAAAAAAAGCTTTTTTTGTTTCTAAATCCAAGACTACATAAGAATGATTCACAGACATAAATTTAACTTCTATTATATTAAGTTGCGCTTTTGAGTTATGAGTTTAAATCCTGAATTCTGAATCCTGAATTTTGAATTCAGCCAGTGTATTCGTGGACAACAGTTATACCTTGTAATTCCTTTTTAAGCCAAAGCGCTGCGCTGGTAGTTCCCCAATATTGCTGAGGTAATCTGGGCAGAATACTGCGCATAGCCATGAGATTTTCTTCAGAGAAGTTCCCCGAGATATTGTCCTGTTTCATTTCTATCGCAATGTCTTCAATAATTTCTTTGTCGGTGCTGTACTTTTTGCCTTTGGGATTCTGTAGTACTCGAATGGCAATCGAGAAAATATTGTTTTTTGGAGGCTCTTTTTTGTTCATAAGAACATTATGGTTGTTCTTTTCCTTCAAAATAGCTTCTTCACGGGCCTTTTCTTCTTGTTTTTTAGCTAAGATTATCTTTTGTTCTTCCTTTTTCTGGATCTCAGGATCCTCTTTCTTTTCTGCTACTACTACTACTACTGTTACTAATACTAACTCTCTTAATACCTCCAAGAGTTCACTCTTATGGGCAAAATTACCATTTCTAAATCTTTCCAGCATACTGTCTCTTTCTTGTTCTGTTGGTATTTTTTGCTTGAGTAGATTTTGATATTTCTCATCTAATTCTCGCGCATAAGCAAGATTGGCGGATAACATAGTGAGAAGCATATGTAAGCGTGTTTCTTTACCTATATGAGTTCTGAAGTTTCCTATACTTGTTAGTAGATACTTAATTGCTAGTTCACGGTCTTGCTCATTGAAATACACGGCATTACTGTTGTAGAAAGCAATAAACTGATTTTTGAGAGACTCGATAACCGCTCTTTGTGCTTCTCTTTTTATCGCGATACGTTTTTCTTCTTGATCGAGGGAATCAAATAAAGCTGCTTTTGTTTGAAAATCGCCGATTAGGAACTGCTCTCGGAGTGATCGCTTACGATCAAAGGCAATAGGTAAACTAGCAAGTAAGGCAAAAAATTGTTTTCTTTGCTCAGCGGCAAAGCTGATCGCTTGTTCACAAATTGCTACACACTTACGCTGTCGCTCCAACAACCTCTCTAGTGGCAACTCTTCGCCTAGGCCATAAAAATGTTTT
>CAZGLA010000126.1:0-3340 GCA_964526575.1 uncultured Candidatus Peribacteria bacterium
AAAACAAGATCAGGCAGACAGCCTCCTCCCATGTCTCTCTTTACAGTTTCCTTTCCAGTACATTCCACATATGTCATTCTCAGCTTCCTTGAGACGCTGAAACTCTTTAATGAGATAAAGTTTAAATTCAGGACTTATCCAGCTGGCAAATTCAAAAGCAATATCTTTATGGGCAAAGGTACCGCCACCTCGCCCCTGTTTGGATATTATTCCTATCGCATTTACACCTTCTATCCATCGCTTTGGTGTCATCACAAAAGCATTTAAACCAGCTTGCGATCTAAACCCGTCGAATTCGACGGGTTTAAAGTTGGAATTGTTTATTCTTTCCCAAAGCCCTAAAAATTCGAGTGTGTTTTTGTTTCGCATCCAGTTTTTAATAACATCATCCGAATGCTTAGGGGCTTTGTAATGAGCAATATCTGTCAAAGAGATATAATCACTTTCTTTTTGCTGAAAAAGAATAATCTCTCTGCCCTGAGCGATAATCTTTTGAGTAGTCATGAAAGTGCGAAAGCATAGGTTTTCAGTTATTCTAGTGATGTAATTATGAAATAATTCTCCTTGACTTTTTTATGGCTCAAAAGTGGCGGAAGCGCACCCATGACGAATTAGCTAGGGAAGCATCTAATAGAAACGGTAAACTTCCTGTCATCCTGTTTCTTCACAATATCCGTAGCCAATACAATGTTGGTGCAATTCTTCGAACCGCTGATGCTGTGGGAATCGAGAAAGTGATTTTAAGTGGTTATACTCCGACACCTGAACAAAAGGGTGTGAAGAAAACCGCATTACGCGGACTGACCCATAAACGTTGGGAGTTTGTAGAAGATCCTATAAAAGAGTTACAGAAGTATAAGAAAGCCGGGTACGAACTCATTGGTTTGGAACAATGTCATGAAAGTGTTGATTTTCAGAAGGCGAAATATGATTTTCCTGTCGTTTTGCTATTAGGTGAAGAAGTAGAGGGGATCCATAACGATATTTTGCAATATTGTGATCAACTCATTGAAATCCCGATGTTTGGTGCGGCGCATTCACTCAATGTTTCTGTGGCTACCGGCATTGTTTTATACGATTTACTAGAGAAGTTCCGTCAAAACTAAAAATTCTAAAATCTGCCCAAAAGGAGGTTTATAATAAGTACTCAACCTTGAGTTGGGGTTCATTGATAATTGCCCCCGAAGGGGAACCGAAGGTTTAATTTTCAATTGATAATTATTGCATTATGCTTGGTCTTTGGTTTCTCTTTTGTGCGCAAATCTGTTTATCCGAGCATTTGTTTGCATTGCGACAAAAATATTCTTCCTATGATGAATTGTGGGAAAAACTGACTCGCAATGAGTGGTGTGTTGATCAGAGATATGTAAAAAGCTGGGAGCGAATAGTGCAGATAAAGTCGAAACAGGAAGAATATGAACAGTTGCTGAAAAGGTACGAAGAAAAGGGGACTGTTCTTATCGATATCGAGAATGATTATTATTCCCCACTATTAAAAGAGATTTATCATGCACCACTGATTATCTGTACGCTAGGCAATCAGAATATTTTGCAAAACACTTGCGTGGCCATCGTCGGTACCAGAAAAGCGACTGAATATGGATTGAGGATCACCGATCACATTGTAAAAACTCTTGCTTCAGAAGGAATAACATTCGTTTCCGGTTTGGCTTATGGTATCGATACTCAGGTGCATGAATCCGCTGATAAGTATGGAGCATCAACGATTGCTGTGATCCCCGCTAGTTTGTTAGATTACAATTGGGGTGGGAATAACCGAATGCGAAAATCACTTTCTGCGGGTCAACATTTGTTTCTCAGTGAGAACGCTCGTGTCGGCGAATTACAAAAGTTTCATTTTGTGCAAAGAAATCGCATCATTGCTGGCTTAAGCAAATGGACCATAGTTATCGAAGCACCAGAAAAGTCAGGGGCTCTCATTACTGCTGCATTTGCTCGCGACGAAAATCGTGAAGTGCTCGTTGTTCCTCATTCGCTGAACAATGTTCAAGGCAAAGGCTGTCTGCGGCTGATTCGCGATGGTGCGCAAATCATTACTGATATTGCTGAACTGCCTGGTCTTGTGGGATTAACACCAAGTAAGGTTACAAAATCTACATTTCAATACCAATATGATTCAGAATTAGAAAAAACGGTTCACGAAAAAATCCAAGCTGGTAAAAGTTTGGATGACATTTGTCAGGAATTAGCAATTTCTTCCTCAGATTTGTTGATAGTCCTCACTGATCTCACATTCAAAAAGTACATCAAGAGCACGATGGCGGGCCACATATCATGAAAAGGGACTTGATCGAGGGCAAGCCACCATTCCACTTTCCTTGACCGAAACCTCGTTTCTTCATGGCCAATAGTATTTCTTTATCATTGAGCAAAAAACATAGTGTGGAAACTTCCATGAGAATTGCTAGCTGTTATGGGTGAGTTTATTCCACCAGCTTTTAACGGTACTTTTTGCTTTTCCCCAGAAACCTTCTGGTTTGGAAGAATGCGAATCTTGTTTTGTTTCAAATTGAGTTTGGATCATTGCTTCAACTAAAGCTTTCCCTTCAGTACAAACAAAATGCTTACCATAGAATTGTTTCAGCTGTTTCTCACCATTCAAATTGGATATAGATACTATTTGCATATAATCATCTCTTTTTCCTATAGGACGAAGATTTTTTCCATTAACCCATTTGAGATTGAGAATAAAAACTTTTCCTGAATCTAATTGGACTTTATAGCTATACATTTCATTCTGTCCCTGTGATGCACTAGATGGTTTGATTTTGATATTATCCAAAGGTATATCTAGGGTTGAAGAGACATAGTGAGTGACACTTGTCTCACTTTTTTCAACTGGGCGTGGCAGATGACGGGGTGAGGTACTCTCGATTAGGGAAAATAAACTTATCCGACTATTTGAAATAAAAATATCTAATGTATTACCACATCTTTCTATTCTTTGAATTTTTTCAATTTTTTTGCCACCATATATATTATAAGTAGCTATCTCTTTACCTCCAAGCCCCACAAAAATATCAAAATGTACTCTTTTGTGGATATTTTCAAGTTCACTTCTGATCTTTGCATATCCGCTGGCTGAATTTATTTGTCCAGCAAAATCGTCAGAGGCAATACTCTTATCAATTTCTTTAAAAATCTGCTCAATTTTTGTAAAATCCTGCATAATAAAATGTAGCATATATAATGCTTGGGATGGTTTGTGAGAGCAATCTTTTTCTGCTTTTATTACTTTGTTTAGTAAAGAATCTATGTGATTTGTCAGTACATTTTCATGATCAGGTGATAGTGCAGTAAATATTTTTTCTCGAATTGG
>CAZGLA010000127.1:0-5607 GCA_964526575.1 uncultured Candidatus Peribacteria bacterium
TGGAATAGTGTGCTCCGGATTTTGCTGCACAGCCAAATAGAACTTGGCTTCATTCGCAGTCAGCCCAATACGCATTAACAATTTTACAATGTGTTGTTTAAGTTGCATATTCAAAATTACAAATAGTATCATACTACAATCGCGGGAATGGTCAATATATACCTATTGTACTACTTCAAAGCTGCGCCGCCATGGACTGAGACAATACTGCCGGTCATATAAGCGGCTTCAGCACTGGCCAGGAAACACACTACATTAGCCACTTCTTCTGGCGTGCCCATTCTTCCCATCGGATTGTGTTTAATGCCCTCCTTCAAATCTCTTTCATCATTACCATACGCTTCACGTAAAAGGGGAGTATCGATAGGACCTGGACAAACACAATTTACGCGCACACCATCGCGAGCATATTTGAGCGCCATAGCTTTAGTGAACATAATTATTGCGGCCTTAGATGAACAATATATTGGATCATAACTATCCGGTCTGAGACCCAATACGGAAGCAGTATTGATAATGCAGCCCTTCGTTTTTAATAAATATGGTAATGCCAATCTTGTCAGCAAAAATACACTGGTAAAGTTGGTCTCCATGGTTTCATGAAAATCAGCAATAGGCATCATGGTAATGTCTTCCTCCAAAGTAGAAATACGACCGGCATTGTTGAACACAATATCGATATGACCAAACTTTTTAACAGTCTCAGTGATGAGATTTTGTATGTCAGCTTCCTTTTGCACATCAGTAGCTACAAAAACAGCTCCAGGGATTTCTTTGAGTGCACTGTCTCCTTTTTTCTGATCTCGACCAGCAATGACCACTTTGGCACCCTCCTTAGCAAAGCGTTTCGCGGTAGCTAAACCGATTCCTGAAGAACCACCGGTAATGATGGCAACTTTGTCTTGAAGCAGCATATAATAAATTAATCACTGCCACATTACGCCTCTAGAAATGCTTCATCAAACGCGCACCGTACATCTTGAGGTATTCATAGACGACATAGTTAAAAGCTTCTTTGTCTTTGAAAAATGTTTCTCTACTGAATTTTTCAGGTACACATGGTTGACGAATAAGTTTCACTGGGAAATCCAGAGCAGCTTTGAATGAATAATAAGAACGTCGCATATGATGTTGATTGGTCACCAGAATTATTTTCTTGGGCAAAAAATCTATAGTCTTCAAAATCTTCAGCCCATTGATGACATTTTCTGGAGTATTTTTTGATTCCTTCTCTAAAATAATACTCTCCTCCGGAACTCCTTGTTCCATAGCATATTCCGCCGCAGTTTCAGCTTCACTGAGGTCAATATCCTTCATAAAAGAAGCATGCTTACCAGTAAAGAGGATCTTCGGAGCCAAACCCAAATTAAACAATCGTGTTGCTTGGTGTGCACGCGCAACACCCGCACCGCCAAAAACAAATATGAGATCTGCACTCTCCATCGGATCTTCCTCGGCGAGATAATCCCACAATTGATACAGTTTTTGGATTATATTGGCATTCAAAATAGTTTGTTTTAGATCACTAAAAACATCTTCTACCAAATGCTGTAGAGCTGCTGAGTCCATTTGATCTACCCTGATCATTGAATAAGGATCTTCATCAAATCCCATGGCTTGTAAAAATTCATTCAGATACTCAAAGCGAATGTCTTCCAATTTTTCCTTGGGTTTTACACTCTTAGCAACTTTCTCTAGATAGCTCCGATCAGTAGGTAAATGTGGCTGATAATCGGGAGCAGTCATAATTATTTATTAATAAGCATAGCCTTCATTGGCTCCCAATAATAATCAATCCAACCTTGTTTGATATTCTCATAATCATCAGCAGGAATATCCTTCTGAGTAAATGTCAGTTTAGTTCCACCTTTCGTTGCTGTTAACTCATAGGTAACGGTCGAATAGTGTTCTTTTTCCCAATTGGATCCTCGCCACATTTGCACAATCTTATGATCGGGAATTAGCTCTACATTCTTACCTTCAATGTAATCACCATGTGCATTAAAAACGCCACCCACAGTTCGACTGATCTTGGCCGGTGAGCCCGTGAACTGGGCATGTTTCTTGGAATCCATCAGCATTTCATACACTTCATGAGGAATGGCTTTGAAATTGGCGGATTGCTTGAGATTTCTAATCTTCATGATGACAGTTTATACTAAAAATCACTTTATCATAACCTTGGCCATACAAATTTAATAATAATACACTAATACTTCTTGAATAGCTGGTTTGATAGTGGCATCGTAACAAGATTTCTCATATTCTCCCAAAATCTCATATCCATCAATATATCTCCTTCTCACGGAATGAAGGTCGCGCATAAGGGTCTTTCGATCAACAGGTTTTCGCTCCCTATATTCAGACATCCGGTAATTAAATTGAGTGTGATCCCCAAGAACAACCCACTTTTTTTCTTCGACTTTTTTTAAGATATTGGGTACGAGTTCCGGGTCAATGCTGACTAGTTCTTTTTTAACAGCTTCTTTTATAGAAATACCATTTTTAACATGTTGAGACTCTGCATAAAAAAATGCCGTAGCAGCAATAGCATCCTGGGTACGATCCATAAGATCCGGAAATCTTTTATTAAAATTATAACGTACCGGTAAACTTGCATATTCGGTTCTGGCAACTGCCATAGCCAACCAAAACACACCACGAACTTTCTTGATCTCTTCAAAGCAAGCCTCCCAAGTTTTATGTGTCTCAAGCATTTTTGAGTGTTGTTCGTAGCCAGGATTGTACAGTGGCCTTGTGTTGATAATGTCTGCTGCCAACCATGGCTCATCGATCAGCTCAACATGATTCTGCGAATAATTATAGTTCAGGTGATCCAAAAAATTCATGCATAACTTCAAAGCCTCGCGTCTTGTATCTCTGTCTAGACTCGGATAAGCGGTACCGACAATGTTCAAAAGCGGAGCGGTCCAATCATGGTTAGGTCCACCAGTCATCGCTTCCCAAACCCTACCTCCTGGATTCACATCACCGCGTATTTTATCCAAAAACTTAGGTAACTGTTTTATTGCTCCTCGCATATCCTGTCTCATGAGATCCTCATATTCCCCAATAATATTACCGGCATGCGCATAGCAACCCGACATTTGAGCAATAACAGCATCGATACAATTCTTTTGTCGTCTTTTTTGTACCTCTTCCTCAAAGTCAAAGATTTTGGCCATAAGTGAACATTAAAGGCTAGAATGTAGCCTAAAATTTGAAATTAGGAAAGTGGCAGTATTTCTCATCCTCAGTAGATATATGCTATAAAAATCTTGAATTCTGAATTTAATTTTCAATTTTCAATTTTAAATTCTTAATTCAGTCCGCCCCTGTAGCTTAATGGATAGAGTCCCGGTCTTCGGAACCGGTTGTGAAGGTTCGATTCCTTCCAGGGGCACCATATTGCGCTCGCAAGCGAGCTTCGTATGGCAGGCCAATGCTTTGATATTGTTTTATTTTTGCACGGAAATCTGATATAAAAAGTCTAAGCTTAATTAAACATTTATGCATATCAAGAAACTTGTGGGTCTTATATTAGCCAGTGCTTTACTCTCGGCCTGTGGAGAAACACCAACTTTGCCAGATCCAACAGGTAATACTCAGTTGCCAATAACAACTACTACATCACCGTCATCTGCAGCAGATCTGAGTCCCGGTCAATCACTGAATCCTCCTGATAAAGGCAGGACATTTTCTTCTGATTTTTTCAAATATACATTATTGGATGCCAGGGAAGACCAGACGGTAATTCTTATCAAATTGGAAGTGGAAAATATCACCTCACAGCAAAGAGGTCTCTCTATCGCTGAGGTGCGTATGAAGGACGACCCCAATGTGCGCGCTGGCACGGCATTTGGACCAGATGTTTTATATCCTCGCTCCAATGTCGGCATTGATCTTGGTACATTGAGGTCACTCAAACCCGGAGAGAAGATCACAGGCTATTACATTTTTAAATACCAACCCTATACCAAGCTTTACTTGCACGTTCTTAGCTTAGGCAGCAACTTGTCTGGTGAAATTACCTCCATAGATCAGATCTTGAGTACAGCAGGAACATTTGTGATTAAGGGATAATAATGAAGCACTATAAATATCTCGGTATTATTCTTGCTCTCTATATAACGTTTCAGCTGGTCTCTGATATCAGTGCTGGTAAAATAATATCTCTTTTAGGATTTCCCGTTTCAGTGAGTGTTTTATTTTTTCCCATTACCTATATCTTTGCGGACATCCTTACTGAGGTATATGGATATGCACATGCTAGAAGTGTTATCTGGGCAGTATTTTTTAGTTCAATTATTGCTGGTTTGATTTACCAATTGGTGGTTTATTTACCTCCTATAGCTGGTTTCGATGCCAATGATGCTTACATGCGAGTACTCGGTTCACTACCGCGCATTTTATTGGGCGGTTGGATTGCCGTGTGGGTGGGAGGAATTCTCAATGATTATATTCTAGCCAAGATGAAAATATGGTCTAATGGTAAATATCTTTGGACTCGCACAATTGGCTCAACTATTGTCGGAGAATTTGCGAATACAGTGTTGTTTTATGTGATTGCACTCTATGCAGTACTGCCAAATGATTTGTTACTTGCCTCAATTCTTGCCGGCTGGCTCATCAAAGTAGCAATTGAAGTCATCCTGACTCCGTGGACATATTGGGTAGTAAACAAATTGAAGCGTGTTGAGCATGAAGACTTTTACGATCGCCATACCAATTTCAATCCCTTTATCATTGAACCACCACAGTTTTAGATATGCCAAAAAGAGTTTTTATTATCCATGGATGGGAAGGATATCCTGAAGAGGGATGGTTCCCATGGTTAAAAAAGGAATTAGAGAAGAAAGGGTTTGAGGTACATGTACCAGCCATGCCACATCCCAGTACGCCCACCATTGAAGATTGGGTACAACATCTAGCAACAACTGTGGGAGAAGTTGATGAAAACGCTTTCTTCATTGGTCACAGCATAGGTTGCCAAACTATATTGCGTTATCTGCAAACTCTACCAAGTAATAAAAAGATTGGTGGCGTGGTTTGTGTAGCGGGTTGGTTTTCATTAACAGGCTTGGGTAAAGGGGAAGAACAAGAACTGGCTCAACCTTGGTTAGAAACACCGATAAATTTCGAGAAAATAAAAAGCATTTCTCCAAGATTTATCGCTATTTTTTCCGATAATGACAAATGGGTTTCATTAGAAAATAAAAAAGTTTTTGAGGAGAAATTAGATGCTGAAACAAGTATCGAACATAACAAAGGTCATCTCGGCGGGTATGACGGTATCACCGAACTGCTCAGTGCTCTAGAGGCAATTATAAAATTAGCTTCAGGAAATGTATTCAATGCCGACAGGGATAATGGAGGAAAGGGAATTAAGATTGATGATTTTATCGCCAAACTCTAAAAAAACTCAGCCTGTCATTTCGAGTCCTGAACAGAGTGAGGGATCGAGAAATCTCCATGCTATACGTTGTCTATAAGCGAATTACAGCATAGAGATCCCTCGACGGAGCTCGGGATGACACTCAAAAAAGAACACATTTCATTCCAACTTAGAATTTAGAACCCTTCGACTTCGCTCAGGGCATGCTTAGA
>CAZGLA010000128.1:0-6088 GCA_964526575.1 uncultured Candidatus Peribacteria bacterium
CGGGAAAAGTGATAGATTCGAGCAGGATAGGATGATCAGGATCACAGAGTGTATTACCGGTAACCGTGTCTTTGAGACCGATAGCAGCAGCAATATCTCCCGCTATCACTTCAGTAATTTCTTCACGACTATTGGCGTGTAATTGAACCAGACGACCGATACGCTCTTTATTGCCGGTAGATGAATTGTATATGTAGCTTCCTGATTTTAATGTCCCTTGATACACACGAAAGAATATGAGTTTTCCCACAAAAGGATCAGTAGCAATTTTGAATGCCAATGCACAGAAAGGAGCTTTCACATCTGGTTTTACTTCGATAGGAGCCTTGGTGTCAGGATTGGTAGCTTGTATAGGAGGCAGATCGAGAGGACAGGGTAGATAGGCCAATACTGCATCCAAAACTAATTGCACACCTTTATTTTGTAATGCCGTGCCACACATCACTGGGAAAATTTTCTCAGCGATCACTGCCTGACGAAGTGCAGCTTTCAATTCATCAGCCGTAGGTTCAGTGCCTTCTAGGAATTTCCCCATAAGGACATCATCAGTCTCAGCGATTTTCTCTACCATTATTGCGTGGTATTTTTTCACTTCATCCATGATATTGTCAGGGATAGGCATTTCGACGACTGTTTCTCCATGAACTCCTTCGAAGGTAATACCTTTCATCTCGATCAGATCGACAACACCCTTAAAGGCTCCTTCTTTGCCAACCGGATATTGAATAGCAACAGCACTTTTAGTGAGACGTTTATGAATAGAGTCCAAAGTCATGAAGAAATCACCACCGGTTTTGTCCATTTTATTGGCAAAGGCGATACGAGGTACATGATATTTCTCAGCTTGGCGCCATACAGTTTCTGATTGTGGCTCTACACCCTGAGAAGCATCAAACACAGCGACACCACCATCCAAAACGCGCAGTGAGCGTTCAACTTCCACAGTAAAATCCACGTGACCGGGAGTATCGATCAAGTTGATACGGTAATCTTTCCAGCTACAGGTAGTGGCAGCAGCAGTAATAGTAATACCACGTTCACGTTCTTGTTCCATCCAGTCCATAGTGGCTTCACCTTCATGTACTTCACCGATTTTATAATTTTTCCCGGTATAAAAAAGAATACGTTCAGACACTGTGGTTTTCCCAGCATCAATATGAGCAAAGATACCAATATTACGTAGTTTCGTGAGGTCAGCCATAAAAAGTTTAAAGTTGAAAGTTTAAAGTTTAAAATTAAAACAACTCTTCATTTGAAAAAGAGCGCCGGTATATTAAAAGAAAAGGAGAAATATCACAAGCCTGCCCTGAGTGTAATCGAAGGGTTCTAAATTCTAAGTTCTAAGTTCTAAATGAACTTGTCATGCCGAAGCCCTGTACCGTTCTGGTGCAGGGTTCGAGGCATCTCGTGGTAGGGATGGTCCAGTAGTCAAGGAAAATAATAACTTTTCATTTAAGTCACACTTGTCACAACTGGCGACCGTAGAATGAGGGCTCAGGGCATGTGTGAGATGTAGCCAATAAAACTATGTTACAATTAAAGGAAGAATAATTATTCTGTATGGGCTTATTAGATTCAATGAAAGAAAAGTTGGCGGGAATGGTACGTCGTGCTCCAGAAGAGCATAAGCCTCAAAAAGAGACTCGTCGAGATGTTCGTGCTGTGGTGGGTGGTTATCGCGGAGTTCCAGAAAATAGAGAAGTTCTAGAAAAATTGGATAAGAGTTATGATGAAATGGTTGATACATTGAAGACCTTTGAGCTTGTACCTAAAAAGCTTCCTACTATAGAACAAGTCATGGAAGCCGTTGAAAAACTATCGCCAAATCTTTTGCGTGAAATCGGCCAATTTTATAAACCAACCTTGCTTATCATCCCTGCAGGAAAAAGAAAAAAGAAGATAAAAGCTATTAGTCCAAACGGAAGTAATGCTTATTATTACTCAATGTTCGAAGGAAATACTCTTTGGGGTCCAGAATCAACTAAACTGAAGGTGACTATTGTTGACGGTGCACCATCAATGCCTATCCAAGCTGATGTGCCCCAAAATCTCGAGGTTGTAGATAAAGCAAAGAAGTATCAAGCAATGTTTGCTCAGAAAGGCATGGGGATGATTACTGCTGATGAGTATCTTATTTTGGAAATGACCAGTTTACATCGCTATAGACAGCTTGTGGGGCAAGGGGTTTCCTATTGATCACTTATCAGATTTTTCTCGGGTCCCTATCGGTTACTTTGATCATCCGTGGTTTAGGTTGGATTGGAGCAATCAGTACAGTCTAGCTAACAATTACCGTGGGCGGCCCTCGGTGAAGATTTTGGAAATATAGGAAAATTCTGAGTTCTAAGCTTGCCCTGATCCCGCATGGCGCGGGAGATTGGTTCTAAGTTGAGGAGGCTTCTTAGTTTGAGGTGCCTTTTGTTTTTTCTGATGAACATTGTTTTGGCGGCGAGGGGACTTTGGTTTCTGCAGATAATCAGCGATATCGATGAAGTGACCAATCGTAGTTAATTCTTCAGCCACGAAACCTCTGGTGGAAAGAACTACCACTTTTTTATCATGCTCTTGTAAATATTTGAGCAGAGTGAAGAAGTCACTGTCGCCGGAAAATAAAACAAAAGTATCGTACTGGGACATCATGCGAATGGCATCGATGGCCAGCTCTACATCCATATTGCCTTTGTAGAAGCCGGCTTCTTCGGTTGTCTTGCTCTTGGTTTTTACCTTGGGAGTAGAAATAAACTTGAGGGGTTTTTTTCGGACGATGAAACCGAGCTGGCTCAACTCATTCAGATAATCAATTTGCTTCTGATAGTCTTCTTGAAAAGCAGAAAAGAAATAAAACTTAGCTTCTTTATCAAAGCTACGGAAAAATTGCAGCACCTTGGCATAATCGATCTCTACTCGTAGGCGTTTTTTAATAAAGAAAACATTACTCGCATCGATGAAGACATAGATACGACCAGTGAGAACTTGTTGGAGATCAGTCATGCTTGAACATTAGGGAGTAGTGGTAGTGGTAGACGTAGTTCGAGAGGTAGAAAATAGGCTAAGAATATAGGGGAGAGATCTAGAACTATTTTTTATAACCTCTTCCTACTCCCTACCACTTGAACTATCGCTACGTCTACTTCTATCCCTTATTACTTCATGTATTTCGCAAAATGAGCGAACGCCTTATTGGCTTCGGCCATGCGGTGGGTGTCTTCTTTTTTCTTGATAGCTCCACCTTGGTTCTGACTGGCTTCCATAAGCTCAGATGCTAACTTTTCAGCCATAGTATGTCCTTTACGGTCGCGAGCAGCACCAATGATCCAGCGTAGCGCCAGGGTTTGACGACGGTTAGGTTTTACTTCAATAGGAATCTGATAATTGGAGCCACCGATACGTTTTGCTTTTACTTCGATAATTGGAGCTACGTTTTCAAAAGCTTGATGAAAAATATCATCAGGATCCTTTTTGCCTTGGCGAATCTTCTCGTAAGCACCATTAACAATATCTATAGCGGTGGATTTCTTACCGCCTCTCATGATCATATTGATGAATTTTTCTTGCAGGGTGATTACCTTTTTCTTCATAGGGAGTTATTTAGGCTTTAGGTCTTTTGTTGCCGTATTTGCTTCTGCCCTGACGGCGAGCATCAACTCCGGCTGTATCGAGAGAACCACGGACAATATGATAACGAACACCAGGTAAATCTTTTACACGACCACCACGAATAGTAACTACTGAGTGTTCTTGAAGATTATGTCCTTCACCGGGGATATAGGCAGTTACTTCCAGACCATTACTGAGTTTCACACGAGCAATCTTACGAATAGCTGAGTTTGGTTTCTTGGGTGTCATCGTGGTTACCTTAGTACAAACACCACGCTTTTGTGGTGCTCCTCTTTTGAGCTTGATGTCTTGTTTCTTCAAGACATTGCGAGCAAATTGCAGGGCAGGGGATTTGGATTTGGCCCAGATCTTCTTGCGGGGTTTTCGAATGAGTTGATTGATTGTAGGCATTTATAGTTTCTAAGCTGAGTTAAATTAACGTAGGGGAGGTGTCTCGTCAAGTTTAAGCGGCAGAGGCAATCTCTTCTTCAGTGAGTACTTCTTGTTCAATCATTTTACCGGCTTTTGTGGCTTGAAAAATTCTTCCGGCTTTAATCAAACGGCCGATAATAACATTTTCTTTTAAGCCACGAAGATAGTCGACTTTCTTGGTGACAGCGGCTTCTACCAGTACACGAATGGTTTCTTGGAATGATGCAGCTGATAGCCAGCTATCGGTGGTGAGTGAGGTGCGAGTAAGGCCCAGTAGGAGACGATCGAACTTAGCTGGTCGTTTGCCTTCTTCAGTTAATTCTTCATTTGAATCTTTGAGCTTGAGGAAATTCACTACTTGACCTGGCAAGTAAGGAGAATCGCCGCTGTCTACAATGCGCGCTTTGGAGAACATTTGGCGAACGATGGTCTCTATGTGTTTGTCATTGATGGTCTGACCCTGAGCAGTATAAATACTTTGTACTTCATTGATGATGTATTTCTGGGCGGTGAGAATGTCGGTGAGATTGATGAGATCAACGAGATTGAGATGCCCCTCAGTGAGAGTGCTGCCAATTTCAACCTTGGCACCATCGGGGACTCGTAATGTGTCACGAACCGAGATGGTATGTTGGCGTTTAATAAGTTCGGTGTGTTTGATCATGATCTTATTATCTTTGATTTTGATTTTGCCACGATTAACAGCACGAATAACTTCTTGATTCTTGGAATTCTTGGCAATAATTTCTTTGGGGCCCACAGTCATACCGTCTTTGACCAAAGGAGTATAGCCCTCGATATCATATTCATCAGTACCTAATTCATCGGCGGTGATAGTGACAATATTTTGATTGGAGGCACGTTCAATATGGATAGTACCATCGATTTCCACAAGAACTGCTTGAGTTTTGGGGTTACGGGCTTCAAATAGTTCTTCTACGCGAGGCAAACCTTGGGTAATATCTTTGACATCAGCTACACCACCGGAGTGGAATGTGCGCATTGTCAGCTGGGTACCTGGCTCACCGATACTTTGAGCAGCAATAATACCGACAGCAGTACCGAGCTCGACAGTTTTATTGTAAGCCAGATCACGTCCATAGCAACTAACACATACCCCATCGATAGTTTCACAAGTAATGATGGATCGAACATTAACAATGTCGATATTCAGTTTTTCGATTTGTTTTACGAGATTGAGATCGATCTCGTCGCCCTTATCTGCGATAACTTCACCAGTGTCAGGATCAACAACTGACTGAGCTAGTGTGCGACCGAAGATGCGATTGGTAAATTTCTCACCAATTTTCTTAGATTCGGCAATAGTAACAGGATTATAATCTTTGGTACCACAATCTTCTTCACGAATAACTACATCTTGAACAGCATCAACAAGACGACGGGTCAAATAACCAGCATTGGCGGTTTTGAGAGCTGTGTCAGATTTACCTTTACGGCCTCCATGGGTAGCGATGAAATATTCAAGTACCTGGAAACCCTCTATAAAGTTTGATTTGATAGGCAATTCAATGGTTTTACCAGCTGGATTGGCTACGAGACCTTTCATACCTGCAACCTGAGCCACTTGAGCCCAAGTACCGCGAGCACCGGATTCAACCATAGTGTACAGGGTGCTGTCGCGATCAATGTTGCCAGTAATCTTATTAGAAATTTCGCCTTTAGCAGCATTCCAGATCTTCAGAGTATTGCTATAACGTTCTTCATCAGTGAGTAGTCCTTTACGATATTTGCGGGTAATCTCTGTCACTAATTCACTGGCTCTATCCAAGATTTCACCCTTTTCCTTGGGTACCTTGAAATCACTGATTGCTAGAGATATACCTGACTTGGTAGCGAATTTATAACCGACACGCTTGATTTCATCAGCCAAGACCGCAGTACGTTCTGGGCCACATTTCTCATAACATTCTCCCACGAGGTTAGAGATCTCTTTTTTATTCATTGTCTTATTTTGGAAACCCAATTCTTCTGGCAGGAAGCTGTTGAAAATGAGACGACCCACGGTAGTGTCAATGATTTTGTCATTTACTCTTGCCTT
>CAZGLA010000129.1:0-4555 GCA_964526575.1 uncultured Candidatus Peribacteria bacterium
ACACGAAAAGAAGGTGGTAAGCGCTATTGCTAAACGGGTACAAGAAAGCATACCCATGGTGTTCAAACAAAGTGTTATCAGTGAATATGTGAAATATCTGGTATGTCTTGCTTATCGAGAAGGTCTCATACACGAACAGTCGCGAAGGGAGCTTTCAGTGCTAGCGAACAACCACCACCAAGTCAGGGGTAATACGAGCGCGGCGCATAAAGCCTACTAAGATTTCTTTTTTCCACTCACCTTTCTTACTTATCTGAGAAAGATCCAAAGCAAAAGGACGTTTTTCACGAGCGACAATTTGCCATGTTCCTGATGGCGGAATGACGTCTTTGATTACAAAAAGCGGTATTTGTTTGGCTTTGAGAGCAATGCTGATCTCAGAAATGAGAGCAGGATAGTTTTCCCATTGATTATAGGGGATTTCTACCAGTGGTAGTTTTTTGCTGGTTTTCTTGGGTCTCAAGTCTTTGACTTGTATAAAAGGAGGAAAGGCATGAAGAGCCGCTTCTGCAACTTCTCCCTGATTGCGACGAAGTTCTGGCGGGACATAATGAAGTCCCAGGCTTTTATAAACATCCTCTTCAGTTTTACTGGCAATATTTTTATCACCTTTGAAAACCCCATATTCATTCAGTTTCAAATCCATCGTTTTGGCGATGTTGCGTAAACGAATATTATGTTCCTTAGATCCAGTGAAATACTGTAAAGCGGCCCCATAACTATTAGGTTCAACTACTCGAAGATCAACGCCTAATTTACCATCGATAATTATAGAAGCCTTGGTTGGTCCCTTAGCTACTACTTTGGTTGTGCCAGGATAGGTAATGAAATGCTCAATAAGCAGTTCTGGTTTGTCTGAAGTGGCCAATAAATCTACATCGCCAATAGTATCTTCAAATCTACGAATGGAACCGGCGTATATAATGTGTTTGGTGTCAGGATATTTGTGTAAGTGTGTTACCAATTTGTAAACAGTAGGAAAAACAGTAATAAGGGGATGACGATGACTTTCTTTCTTGAGTCGAACAATTGCTTCCAGAATTTTGGTGACACTTTTTTCACCAAAGCGTTCGTACTCCTGCAGTTTTCCACTTTTGAGGACTTTTTCTAAGTCATTCAAATTGCGCACTTTGAATTTCTCAAAAAGTACTTGGGCAGTTTTAGGCCCTATATGTGGTATGGAAAAAACTTGTAAGAAACTTTCAGAGTATTCTTTGAGATATTCATCATATACTGATACATGACCGGTTTTAAGAAATTCCACAATTTTATCGCTGATGGCAGCGCCAATACCAGAAATACCAGTGATCTTGTCGTCTTTTACTACATCAGCAATGTCTTCTGTCATACCTTGCAATGTTCTGGCTGCATTTTGATAAGCTACGATACGGAAATGGTTTTTTCCTTCACTCTCCATAGCTAAAATACGACCAATATTGAGAAATATCTTGGCGAGGGCGCCATTGTTCGTGGCCATACTTCTTAGTTAAAGAAGGATTCAATCTTGTCCTTGATGCCACTGATATCAGTAGACTGCTGAATCTCGTTTACTGTCGCTTGCAAGTTGGCCACTTGATGACCGATAAATTGATATACGTACCAGACAAGAATGGCAATGACAATGAAAGGAAGGATATGGATAAACAAACCAAACCAAAAACGTCTCGTCTCTTGGTGCTGTTTATGCACCTCTTGTGCGAGGATTTTTCCCAGCAATTCATTGGTAGTCTTTTGCTCAGTCAGCAGTAAGTCTTGTATATCAGAAGAGGCCATACGAATTTTTATATGTTCGTACTATAGCAAATGCCCCCTAGATAAAAAAGATTCTAATATCTCTTTTAAAATCTCTAAGGAATAGTGGCGATTACTCTTAAGGAATAGTGGTAGAGGTAGACGTAGTTCAAGTGGTATGAAGTAGCAAGGAGGTTATAGAAAATAGTTTTAGTTCTTCCCCTATATTCTAGTATTACTCGCTATTTTATATCCCCTCAAACTACCACTACACCTACCGCTATCCCCTAAAATATAAAAAGAGGTGTAGATTGGTAACTCTGGATATCCCCCAGATGGCCAGAGCCAGGAACTACACCTCACCTATTATTATACAATATTATACGAATTTGTCTATCATCTAAAGATGGCTTGCCACGAACCCGAGCGAAGCGGAAGTTGTAGTGAACCATTCCTGCGTCAGGTTCACCACATAAACCATTACATATTCAACTAGGGCATAAAGAGAATTTTCAGGCGGTGCCATAAACCTGAGCGTAGCGAATGATTTATGGTGCCGAAGAGAGGACTTGAACCTCCACTCCCTTGCGGGAACACGCTCCTGAAGCGTGCGCGTCTGCCATTTCGCCACTTCGGCCCACGTGCAATATAAATGTCTCACCTGATATCAGCAAGGAGAATCTATTCCAACTCTAGTGTTGTTTGTTTCCCAGCGGCTGTATCGCCGACACCAAAATATAATTCTCCACCTTGGAGAACTTCCTTGGCTTTTACTAAAAGTTCTTTTCTGTCTTTGAGTAAATCGTAAGTAAATGGCACTTCAGGTTTTAAAACCCTGGGTAAATTGTTTTGTGAGCGAGGTCGAGCAATATCAAAAATAAAGTTATCACCTTGATCATTGGGATTCATGATCACCAGGAATGAATGATTTTCCGGATACTCATTTGTGTCTTTGGCATCATTCATAGCGATGCCGCTCATGTATGCTGATTTTAAACCAGCTCTTTGGAAAAGATATTGTCCCATTGCTGCCTTTTCTGCGCACATCGTTTTACCTTTCATTTCGGATAGCAAAGGTGTTTTGTTTCCGGAAAACATAAAAGTTCGGTCCAGATCTCGATCTGGTTCGTCTGGTTTGACTTCAAGCAGTTGTTGCATTTTTCCTTGTACTTGCATGCACACAAAAAACAAATATGGATCAATCTTCGTGCCAATCTTATTTAACCAATCAATGAAACCAGCCTTATGAACTTCAAATCCTTCTTTGATAGCGGTTTCAGTAAATTTCTCCATTGCTGATTCGAATGATTGAAAATCCAATTTAAGTTTGGTTGTCAGTTCATCTGTAAACATTGATCCTCCAACGGGTAATTCTTGACCGTTCGCCAAATGTTCTGCCCACACACCGCGTCGTAGGAGTTTGTATTCCAATTGCTCAGCAATATTAAACGTTTCAGGAACTTTATTGGTCTCTGGGTCAATAAAGGGTGCTTTCTTTTCTTCCTGGCTACGATCTCTGCTTGTCTCTAAGTCCATGAATTTTATTAATCATATAATTGTATCATATATTCACCTAAATCTAGGTGATTTGACTATTCTTAATCAATGGTAAAACCGATTCTCCTTTTAGGACCTTCTTCCTCAGTAACCAATTGCTTGATAACATCAAAAATGACTTTGAATTGAGAATCGTATTTCTTTTCTATATCTTCGATTTTCTTCCGAAGCAAGTGATGGCTGCTCAGCATTTCACGTAGTTTGGTGAAGGTACGTATGATTTGAATGTTTACAGCAATCGCCTGTCTGCTCTTGAGAACTGTTGAAAGCATCGCTACTCCCTGTTCAGTAAACACGAACGGGTGGCTTGTAGGACCTCCTTTCTTTGCGGTCACAAAATGTGACCGCAATCCTTGGTCTTCTAGATGCGTTAATTGGAACATGAAGTCTTTAGGAAACCGTTCTAAGTTACGTTTGACCGCCTGATTTAGTGCTTTGGTTTTAACGCCATACAACACGGCTAAGTCTCGGTCTAGCATAACCTTTCTCCCACGAATCAAGAGAATTTTGTTTTCGATGAGTTCTAATGGCACTAAAACCAAGTCATTTCCAGACATAGACATATATAGAAGTTAATTTCTTCTATTGTATCAATCCAATTATGAAAAAAATCTTGTTGACAAAGCTATAACGCGATAAAACTACTGGCGCCCAGCCAGGCGAGATTGAATATCGCTGTTTGTGAACGCGCATACACCGGACTTTCGAATATCATGCCGATCAGCTCATCTTTATTGAGAGAAATAACCGCTACTTTATCGTCATAAATAGTAATCTCGTGCTCGAACCAGAATTCGCGAGGATTCACGAACAGTATTTCCAGAAGTTCGATGGGGAAATCTTTGGGATAATAATTCTTAGTAAAATCAAAAGCTTCTTCACTAGATGGGCAAATAATGCGGGTTTTTAATTTTCTGCGCATTTTCTTTTCCGCATAATTTCTTATCAGATCTTTGTCGAACATTTCCGCAGCCCCTTTGAGATTGGAATATCCGAGCAATTCCTTTTTAGCCGTTAACGTATCATCAAGAATGCTTTTAATCCCCTCGATACCTTCGTAGTAACTGATTTTGGGTTTGAAGGTTAAGGTGTTGGTAATCGAAAGTAGTTCGGGAAGTAATTTCTGCGCATAGTGAAACTTCTCTTCGAGTACATTAACGAGCTTTTGCGGCGGTTCAGCGGAATAGAAGCGGACTTTGTCTTTGGTGATGTAACTTACCAAACCTTTCTTGGTGAGATTTTCCAGGGTGTGATAGCAATTTACTCG
>CAZGLA010000130.1:0-2869 GCA_964526575.1 uncultured Candidatus Peribacteria bacterium
TAGATTTGGCTGTACGTAAGATTTTGACAATTGAGCAAACCCAAGAAGCCGGATTACTGACTTCTGCTGATTTTAAATTAAAAAAGATTGCCAGTACTGAAGACTTAGCTAGGTTATCTGGAGCAGAAAAAATGTTAGTCAATGGTGTATTTGAAAGTGAGGATGAAATCATGTTGAGTTCTCTGAAAAATAAATTTTATAAACATATTACCAAGATTGGTGATACAGTCCAAAAAAACATGATCAAGAAGGGATTTTTTGCTGAAAAAGGGTTTAGCTTGCAGACTTGGTTATTTATTGCTGGTTTTGGTGTGTTTTTTGTCGCATTTTTCTTTGTTGTTTTTTCACTATTACTCATGGTGGCTTTGATCATCACCTCAGGAATAATTTTCGTCTTTGCAGCTCTCATGCCTCAGCGTACGGCTTTAGGTACTGAAGCTCTCTGGAAAGCTAAGGGATTCAAACTCTTTATCACAACTGCAGAAAAATATCGTCAGGCTTTCAATGAACGTGAGCATATCTTCGAAGAAGTTTTGCCATATGCCATGGTTTTTGGTGTGGTAGCTCTCTGGGTAAAAAATATTCAGCATATTTATGGTGAACAATATTTCAATACCTATCATCCCGCTTGGTACGCTGGTGCCATGATGGGTAATTTCAATGCCGATACTTTTGCCAGCTCGATGAGTAGTCTTTCTTCGCAAATGGCCAGCACATTAGCATCTTCGCCCTCATCATCTGGTTCTGGTGGCGGTGGTTCATCAGGTGGTGGAGGGGGAGGTGGAGGTGGGGGAGGATGGTAAAAACAATAATTGAAAATTTAAAATTGAAAATTATCAATGAAAAAGAAATCGCTTAAATTACTTTCTTGGAACGTCAATGGGATCAGGGCCATTGCGAAAAAGGGTTTTCTCGACTGGCTCGACAAAGAAGATCCCGATATTCTTTGCTTACAAGAAACGAAGGCTCATATTGAACAGCTTCCCGGTAGTCTGGTGCATCCTGGTAATCATGAAACCTTTTGGAACTCTGGCGAACAGAAAGGTTATAGTGGGGTGGCTACTTTTGTGAAACATCCACCACAGTCAGTAAGTAGTTTTTTCGGCTTTAAAATACTCGATGATGAAGGGCGGATTATTATGAGTGAATACGACGATTTCTATCTTTTTAATGTGTATTTTCCCAATGGGGGACGGAATGTCGAAAGACTGACGTATAAGCTCGATTTTTATAAAGCATTTCTGCATTTGGTACTGGATTTCAAGAAGAAGGGCAAAGGTGTCATCATTTGTGGTGATGTGAATACTGCTCATACAGAAATTGATTTGGCGCGACCCAAAGAAAATGCTAATAATTCTGGCTTCATGCGTATAGAAAGAGATTGGCTAAATGAACTTTTTAGTAAAGGTTTTGTCGATACATTTCGCCATCATCATCCCGATGAATCCAATCACTATTCCTGGTGGGATATGAAAACTGGCGCTCGTAAGAGGAATGTGGGCTGGCGTATTGATTATTTCATTGTCAGTAAAGAATTACACAGTAGTGTAAAGGACGCATTTATCATGCCTGATGTGTTAGGATCAGATCATTGCCCGGTAGGTATTACCTTGGAACTCTAAAATATCTTTATGCTTTTCATGGCGACTTGTAGTTTTGGTTTGGAGAAAGTAGTTTTTGATGAGCTCAAAAAATTGGGCATTTGGATAGAACATAAAAAAGATGGTCATGTGTTTTTCAGTGGCGAAATGGATGCTATGTATCGCGCTAATCTCTGGCTTAGGACAGCAGATAAAGTGTTTTTGGTGTTGAAGCAAACAAAAGGCATAGATACTTTTGAAAAACTTTTTGAGGCAGTTTATGAATTACCCTGGTCAGATTTACTAAGGAGAGAAGGTACATTTCCGGTCTTAGTAAAAAGTAAAAAATCTAAACTTACCAGCACTCCTGCTTGTCAAAGTATTGTAAAAAAAGCCGTGGTAAAGAAATTACAAACAGTTTACCCGGATATAACTTTTCCTGAATCGGGAGAAGAAATGGTGATTCAATGTTGGCTGGAAAATGATGAACTGATTGTGGGCATCAATACTTCTGGTGAGGGTTTGCATCGCCGTGGTTATAGGCAGAATGCTTTGCACACCCAAACTCCGATGCGAGAAAATCTGGCTGCGGCACTAGTCTATTTAAGTGGTTGGCAAAAGGAACTTCCGCTGTACGATCCCTTTTGTGGCACTGGCACTATTCTCCTGGAAGCGGCTATGATTGCTTACAATATTGCACCTGGTCTGGGGAGATTCTTTGCTTTTGAAAAGTGGAAAATGTGTGACAAAGATGAATGGGATAAAGTACGTAAAGTTGCCCTGGAAAGTAGGGATGAAACAACCAAGGTGACACTTGTTGGTTCTGACAAAAGTCATGAACAAATCAGTTTGGCATTAGAAAATATTTTAGCCTTAGATATTCCATCTATCAAACTTTTTGATCAAGATGTTCGCAAAGTATCGCTAGAAGGAGTGGGTTTCAAACCCACCAGTACAATTGAGAGTGGTATGGTTATTACTAACCCACCCTATGGTATTAAGTCCGATGCCAAGGATCTTGATGAAATTTATCAAGCCCTGGCGCGTAGATATCAGGCATGGAAAGGGGTGTCCTGGCATATTCTCACCGCTTATGAAAAAATTGAAACTGTCTTTGGTCAGGAAGCGAAGAAGCGAAGGAAGCTCTACAATGGAGGTATTAAATGCTATTTGTATAGCTTTTAGGGAATAGAAATAGTACTAATACTACCACCTATTCCTTAGTACTAGAATATGAACACATAACACTATTTTCCTCTTTGTTTCTGTATTTCTGCCAGTCGTAACTT
>CAZGLA010000131.1:0-3371 GCA_964526575.1 uncultured Candidatus Peribacteria bacterium
TAAACAAACGCGAAGGGAATTGACAGCGCTCTTGGCAGACAAGATCGTTTTCTGCTTTGGTGACGGCGGCAACGGCGCCATGTTGCATGCGGCCAATATTGCACTGGGGGAAATTCATGCATCTGTAAAAGATCATTTGTCTCCGATTTTTGTAGCACCAGGGGGCACAATGAATTTGTTATCAAAAACCTTAAGTACCGATAATTTTACTTCTCTTCATAAATATCTTACTGATGACGGGAATGTGCCAGCCAGAGATATTTATATGAGACAATTAACTTTAGAAAAGAAGCAAGAAGAAAAGGTAGTAGATACAAAACATTATCCTTGGGTATCTTTCGCCGGTGTAGGTATGGATGCTCGTCTGATGCATGCTTTTGAATCCGTGCCTAGAAATCATTCTCTGCCCTATAAAGTTGCAGCTACCTTTGCTGATGCTGCTAAAGAATTAATAGTTCATCAAAGAGAAGTCTCTTGTCATGCCGCTATCGCCATTCCTCTCTGGGGCCTTGTCAGTCTTTCACAACGTTTTAATGCTCTAGAAAAAGAACAGTTTTTTGAAGTCCGTATGGGTCCCAAGAAAGGCTTTGCTGCTGTCAGACAAATTATTAGCAATAATATAGTTGGCTTAAGCCCGATGTTTTCTGAGCAAATATGGTCATACAATGCATCATATGTACCACCAGCTGATTCCTGGTGGGGTGACATATATCGCGATGCTCAGCAAATGCAGCCAAAACTTGCCACACAAGTTCTAAGCGATGGTAATGGTTTCCCCGGCGTGGTTTATTTTCATCTGGATGGATTCCCAGTCAAAGAGACATTACTTCCTAATGAGAAAGTAGCAATTACCTTGAGAACGGATACACGGAAGAAAATTGCTGTTTATTCTCCCTTTGGTAAAGTTAAGAAACTGGCCCCCAGTCGAGTTGCCACTGAGGAATCAGGAGTTCATCATATAAGGGCATAGAATTTTTCTGGAGAGATGCCAGAGTGGTCGAATGGGCTCGACTCGAAATCGAGTATCCCGCGCAAGTGGGGTCGAGGGTTCGAATCCCTCTCTCTCCGCCAACCTGCGCCAACGGGTCCATTGGGGTGCTCCTGCGGAGCTTTAGTACGTGGTATAACGAAAATAATAATTATTAACATTTCTCAAATATGGAAAAGGCTTTCATTTTGATTGTCGTTACATGTCTTTTATTAATCAGTGGGTGTGCGATATTAGAGAAACAAAGACCAGAGACTGTTATCACAAGAATACCTGCCAATAATCAATCTTCCTTGTTAGAGGAAAATAAACTGGATTTAAGCAACCAACAATTAGAAAAGATTCCTGAGAGCGTCTTTAATCAAACGAATTTAGAAGAATTGTATCTTTCTAATAATCGACTTGGAACTATTCAGGCCGAAATCAGATATCTTCAAGGTCTTAAAATACTTAATATGAGCAATAACCTTATGACAGGTGTTCCAGCAGAAATTGGTCGGCTTCAAAATTTACAGATATTGGATCTTTCAAATAACCAACTGACGGGCTTGCCTTATGAATTGGGAAATTTAAAAAATCTGAAAATACTCAATATTTCTGGTAATAACTACTCAACGCATGATTTGAATATTATTACAGAGAAATTACCTGCCAATGTTAAAGTTATTAAATGAGTAAGGGCATATTTAGAATATTCCAGGCTGTTTCTATAAAGCGAGTATCAAGGACAATCCTTAAAATTAAAATCGAGAGAAATCAACCCGTCACAAGATTTTCTTATTCTATGTTACAATCGATTTAGCATTTAACTAAAAAACATGCATGCAAGTAAATTAAGTTGGGGGCTTTATGGTGTAGGGTTAATCATTGTTTTGGGAACGCATATTTATATGCTTATTGCCGGGCTTCCTGCAGAGCAAATGATGCCTCATGCTGTTCTTAATATAGTTGCCGCTGTTCTTTTGGCAGCTGGATGGCTAAAGGGATAACTAATTAATCGATCCCTCGACTCCCATTCGACAAGCTCATGGCAGGTCGCTCGGGACAGGGAATCGTGAATCTTTAATCGTGAATTAAGGGGTTCTGATAGAGTTTTTATCATTGGCAAAAAGAATGCAAAGGTTCACAGTTGAAAATATATCCGCGTTTGGAAGATCACAATTTCCAGCGACGGAAGCTGATATTGCGAGAGTAGTCGCGAATCCTAGCAATGAATATCATATATTGAGGCATTACCCTCGTTTGCCAAAGGAGTACTCTGATACTCTTGTTGGCAAAAGCTATGAGTATTTTGATTACGCAAAAAAAGCATATTTGGCCTCGATTGTTTCGGAGGAGGATATAACAACTGCTTATCAAACTAAAGGATCCAAGTTCTTTGTAAATGTGCCTGGTATTGAGAATCCCAAGAAGTTAATTGAATTGATCCGAGAAGAATTTCGAAAGCGTATTGCAAACGGCAATGTTTTTTGGATTCAGAAAGAGATGTTTCAGCTTGTCGTGTTTACCATTGATTACCATCACGATGTTGGTAATAGAGATTTGATACCGATTGACTCTCTTTCTTCAGAGGAACAAGTAAGGGTCATGACTGTACCCCGAGGCAGTCATAGTGGTGAAAAAAGCATCATGATAAAAACCATAGCGAACATTGCTAAGAGACCGACGAAACGAATCTCGGTGGAAATTAATGTTTTGCCGAACAAACTCCACGCATATCTCACTGCATATCCGGGAGAACCTTCACCTGGTTTTCCCAATAGCAATCAATCACCAGAAGAGTATGAGTACAGTAAAAACTTTTGGGATAATCATGTGTTTATCTCATAAAAAAACCTTACTCTGACCCCCTTGTTTGCCATCAGTTAATTGCAAATAATTGTGGAGTGTGTAAACTCCACCTCTTATTAAATGTGATCGTGTTTATGAAATCCCCCAATCGTACTGTGCTGATGTAGCTCGTAAATTGATTTCTTTTTAATTAACTTAACTTTATGGAAAAACAACCTTTGGTGGGAATAATTATGGGTTCAAAGTCAGACTTGCCGGTAATGAAAGAAGCCGCTCATGTTTTGGAAGAGTTAAAAGTGCCTTTTGCAGTGAGAATTAAATCTGCTCATAGAACGTTGGTGGAAATGTTTCAATATGCGAGAGAAGCACAAAGAATAGGGATCAAAGTAATAATTGCCGGAGCTGGCGGTGCCGCACACCTTCCCGGGATGACCGCGTCATTAACACATATACCGGTAATAGGAGTTCCAGTTCTAAGTAAAACATTAAGTGGTATAGATTCTCTTTTATCTATTCTACAAATGCCACCAGGAATTCCTGTTGGGACTATGGCTATCAATGGGGCAAAAAATGCTGGTCTTTTCGCAGCACA
>CAZGLA010000132.1:0-4593 GCA_964526575.1 uncultured Candidatus Peribacteria bacterium
ATGCGACTCGGCTAATATGCTGCCCATATTGGCATCCAAAAAAGTTAATTTCCCATTTGCAGCTACCGTATTGGTTTGTACATTGAAATGAGGAGTGTTCAATTTGTGAGTGCGCACATACTCAATTTGAGCATTATCTTGCACAATCAGATTAACAACCTGGCCGTAGAATCGTGATTTAACTTTTCCAATACTTGCCCCGTACCGTATGGTACTGGGGTGTTTTTCAATAAAACTGACTCGTGAATCTTCATCTGCTAAAATAAAGATATAACCAAGGCCGAGTGAGTTTTTTTGACTATCCACGTTAATAATAATTGGTGAATCTTCCTGCATGCCTTTGGGTATATGTATGAGTATGCCATTAGGAACAAAAGCTTTTACAAAGTAAGCCCAGCTTGGCAGTTTCTCTGCGGCAAATGGCACATTGTAATATGTCTTTAATAGTTCCTGATAATAAGGAATCTTGAAAGCCTCCCTTAAAGACAAGACCTGTACATTTTCTGGTGCTTCTACATCTATCTTTGCCTCAATGTCTTTTTCGAGCTGACCGAGATCAGGAGCTGCTAGGAGCGGATACATACCTAGCCCATACTTGGTATTGTGTCGTAAGCTGACCAGTTTATTTAAAGCCGCATTACGCCCTTCGATCATCCAATCTGGAAAGTCTTTATTTCGGATCAAATTGTCTAGCAAATATTCCTTTATCATGAGTTATAATTTTCAATTGATAATTTTCAATTGATAATTGTTAATTGATAATCACCCGATCGATCCCTCCATCTCCAATGAAATCAGCTTATTAAGTTCCACCGCATATTCCAGCGGTAGAGCACGAACTATCGGTTCGATAAAACCACTGACGATAAGGGCGATGGCCTCTTCTTCATTTAAGCCTCTGCTCATCAAATAAAAAATTTCTTCATCATTGATTTTGCCAGCACTAGCTTCATGAGCAATGGTCGCGCTGTTGTTTTCGATTTTCATGAAAGGATAGGTATTGGACTGAGACTCCTTGTCAAAAAGCAAAGCATCACATTGCACATTTACGCGAGTATTGTGAGCATTGGGAGTGACTCGTACATAGCCACGATAAGTAGAAATACCACCACCTTTACTAATACTTTTGGAACGAATAGTAGATGTTGTGTTTGGTGCTATATGCACCACTTTCGAACCGGTATCTTGGTTTTGCCCAGGACCAGCAAATGCTATACCCAAGCTGTCTGAATGTGATCCTTCGCCGCGCAGAATACTGCAAGGGTAAAGCATAGTGACACCGCTGCCGAGATTGCCATTGACCCATTCAATGATGCCGTTTTTATCGACGACAGCTCGTTTGGTATTGAGATTAAACGTATTTTTACTCCAGTTTTCTATACTGCTATAACGCATTTTTGCTCCTTCATGCACATGAAGCTCCACGCAACCGGCGTGTAATGCACTCGCTTCAAAACGCGGAGCCGAACATCCTTCTATATAATGCAGCTCCGCACCTTTGTCGACGATGATAAGGGTATGTTCGAATTGTCCGCCTCGCTCTGCATTCATACGAAAATATGCTTGCAGCGGAATAGATACTTTCACACCCGGTGGCACATAAATGAAAGTACCACCACTCCACACCGCAGCATGCAGCATGACAAATTTATGATCGTTGATACCGATACAATCAGTCATAAAATATTTTTTTACTAGTTCCGGATACTTGTGTACAGCAGTATCCATGTTTTCGAAAATCACGCCGAGCTCTTCCCATTCTTTTTTCAAATTGTGATAGACGATATCGCTGTCGTATTGAGCACCTACACCAGCTAAAGCCTTTTTCTCGGCCTCAGGAATACCTAAACGATCAAAAGTTTTGCGGATATCTTCTGGTACGTCTTCCCAAGATTTTTTTTCGGTGGTATTCGGTCGGACAAAGTAAACGATTTTATTCAGATCAAGCTTTTCTAAACTGGGGCCGAAACTGGGCATCGGTGTCTTCTGAAACAAAGCAAAAGCATCGAGACGTTTTTTGAGCATCCACTCTGGCTCCTTTTTTTGTTTTGAAATCTCTCGGACGATTTTTTCACTGAATCCCTGGCCGGCAGTGAATTTATTATTGACTGTATCCGCCTGATCATACCGTGAACGATCGATAATGAAGTCTTTCTTCTTAGCCATAATTACAAGTGAAAATTATGTTCAAATATATGACAGTCCTGACAAGAATACTTGGGATTGAAACGATACTTGGTTTCTCGTCCTTCTTTGGTAGCGGTAACCACTCCATGTTCCGCAAGTAGGGCTAAATGATGCGAGATTGTCGGTTGACTGACATCAACTTCTTTGACTAATTCTTTGACTTGCGAAATACCCCCACGAACTTTTGTGAAAATCTTGAGTCGTGTGGCATCAGCAAGCAGAGAAAAACAATCAACACATTTTTTGGCACAGGTCTTATTCATGAATTCATAGATGAATGTCTATAGGATTCTAATCGTAGACTGTTTACTTGTCTAGTGCTATGCTCGTCTCTTAAAAACCATCTATGGATTTGCACATTATGTCTTCTATTGGGGCGATAAAACATCGGCCGGACAAACCCACATACGCCATTCGCATATATTCAAGCGCTTTTTATGAACAAGTTAAAGGTTATAAATTACGGGAATCAATATTCTATAGGAAAATTGTGGAATATATTTTCGATGATAATGATAGAAGTTTTCAAGCCGGGCCAGTAACCATTACCAATGCTTTAGCTGATACAATTGTTGGGGATTTTGCAGAGAACAAAGCTCAAACGGAGGCCTTGCTTGTTCACTGTACACAGGGACAAAATCGTAGCCCCGCTGTGGTAATAGCCTTAAATGAGATTTTTACTCTTGGACAAAACAGTGAGGAATTGTGTGATCGATTCAAGCGTTATAACCGGGCTGTATATAGAGCCATAATGGAAGCGGGGGAAAGACATGTTAGTAAGTAGTTTTCAGTTCCTAGTTAATAGGTATCGTTATAGGTATAGTTCTGGTTCCTAGAATTCAAACTTAGAATCTAGAACTTATCTTCCGGCACAATGGGAATAAGCAAAAACAGTAAGCCAGTTAGTGTTAATTGTGGGATAAGCGATACGAATTGATTAACTATAAATGCTGCAATCATTGCTCCACTGAGAAGTAAAAACTTTTTGACATTGGCCTGACGGATAGAAAATTTATTAATGAGCATTCCGACATGTCTTTTGGTCTCTGCGATACTGCTTTGTTTGCCTGGAATCAGCATGATTATTGCCATAAAATGCAGCATGAAATACATAAAGATTCCGCCATCGATGATGTAATTCACAAAGGTCAATAGATCACTGACCTCTATCGTCGCTGCCGTTAATAATGGCAAAATACCACCCGCTCTCATGAGCGTTATTAGGCAAACAAGGAAGAGATACCAGATATAGAGTCCCAAGCGAAAATACGGCACCGGTTTTTCGGTAAGAAAAACATTGGTAAAAATAATGGCAGTGATGATCACAAACAAGATAAGTACCGGTGGGGGAAGATATGCAAAGAAATTCAGGTTGTAGGAAAGGAAACTCAGTATCAACAAGATATGTAGAAGTGCAACCTTGGTTTCGTCTATTTTTGGTAAAACATATTTGAGGGAAAACATCGCCAGAAATATGAGTGCCATAATAGCCCAACTTAGTAAAAGAATGGGCGTCTCCAATAGTAACGGTCGTTTAATTAAAAGAGAAAGCATCAACAACAAAGCACTTCCCAAAGTAGAGAAAACAATATTCTTACCAATTTTCGGCCAACTTTCTGGTTTGCTTAAGGACAAAAGCTCTATGATGCCACCAAGAAGTAGTGCTAGGGGAAAAAGAATATACATATGCTGATAACCTTGGATTTTACTATAGTTTATATACTCTTTATCTGAGAAGATATAAACCTTACTATTGACTTTCATTATTATTGTGTTATTATTCTCTCCTTATTTATTATCTTTACAAAAAAGATTGTTTCAGGTAACTTGCGATCCAATTTAAAAAATAAATTTAATATTAAAAATATATAAAGATTATGGTAGTCAAAAACATACAGCCACAAAAATTAAAAATCGGTATCGGGGTGGTGCTTACAGATGGTGATGGCAGAATTCTTCTGGGTAGAAGGAAGAATATTCTTGGTGATGGCATGTGGGGACTTCCTGGTGGTCATCAAAAATTGGGAGAGAGTGTTTTCGAATGTGCTAAACGTGAAGTAATGGGGGAGGTCAATATCGATCTTCGTTCCATGGAACTTTTGACTGTTGCTGAGATGGTAGAAACCGGGATGGATTATCAGTTAGTGGAACTGGGGTATTTCTCTTCCGATTGGCAGGGAATTTTGGAGCTCAAGGAACATAAATATTGCAGTGAATGGAAATTTTTTGAGCCTTATGCGCTACCTCCTGATATTTTTGCGCCTCATTTACCAATAGTAGAAAAAGCTCAGAAACAAATTCTGCAGGGACAAGATGCACCAACTTTGCTCTCCATTGTTCACCCACACTTCAAGATTTATGTGGGCAGTTTTGTGATTAACTCTAAGGGGCAACTGCTCATGGGAC
>CAZGLA010000133.1:0-4943 GCA_964526575.1 uncultured Candidatus Peribacteria bacterium
TTAGAATTTAGAACTTAGAATTTAGAATTCGAAGTATGTAATTCGAAGGTTTGTTGACTTTCATTCCTAGGGTTGTACTATTGCCTGCCTTCGCTTTTTGCTTTATCATTATATGAACCCCTAAAAAGTATGAGTTTGACTTCCGGTCCCCGAACAAAAAAAACATCCTTTGCAATTCTCAGAAATACCTTTATCGGCATGGTTTTTGGTCTGACATTTTTTTCCCAGATTGCACCACTGCAAATCTTTCAAGTACCGCTGGCTCATGCTGATGCTGGTAGTGATACATTTGGTCTTGATATTACAGGTGATCTGGGACTTTTTGGAGATTGTACTGATGAAGCTAGTGAAAGCACGTGGGCTATCATATTGGCATGTATTGATCGTGATGCTCCCTCTTCACCTCTTGCAGCAAAATGGATCTTGTTCAAGCCCCAATTGCAATCATTTGTTGATGCAGGTGGATATACTGTTTTACCAGAGAATCTACAGGGTGATCGTGTTCAGGTAGCTGCAGCAGGGGATTCTTTTCTGGCCGGTGAAAGAGCCAATGGGCTCGGCGGTCTATTCTGGATAGGGAATATATTAGATGGTTTGAGTATAGAGTCCCCCCCTTTGACTATTGAGTTTGAGCGTTTCGATACCCCCAGGTATTTTCTCTGTAAACTACTAAATACCTTGAAGGGAGGGGCACTTGTCAATACTGGATTTGTTGGTGGATTGGGAAATAAAGGGACTGATTTCTATCGACAATCGATACTCTATGGTCCACCTCCTGAAGAAAATGGAGATGGGCCGAACTGTGGTCCTGATGTTCTTGCTGCCGATGAAAGACCGTATTTGGTTCGCGGTCCGCCAATAGCCTGGGCCTTCTTTATTGCGGATACGGTCAGTAGAACTCTAAACCCCTTTTTTCGTGATGAAGCTCATGCTACGCCCATTCGTAATATTGCTTCTCAACTCAGAGAATTTCTTCTCAATCCTCCTGCCGAGGCTATAGTAAGTCGACATGAACGAAATTACTTGGATTTGGGCGTATTTATGGCGGCACATGCTTCTATTTTTGGTGCCCCCCTTGGTGATGGCCCGATCGAAGCTCTTTCTAAGATGTGTCAGGGTAGTAGTGTTGTTAGTAGCGCAGATGCCAATGTATATGCGGAACGTGTGCACACTTGTTATGAGCGGGGTGCTCCCGCCGCACTCATGACGGGGGAAGCACGAGAATTTATGAATGACATTATTATTCCTGCTACCCAGGCTTATGCTTCTTTTGCCTCCGGAGCACCTGCTACCCAACAAACCGGGATAAAGGATTTTATGAGCAGCAGTAACTACGCGGACTTGGCAGAAGGCTATGACACTTTGGCTATTCAACGTCAGGATTATAGAATGGCTGATTACTTAAGTGAGACTATCAACGATGGTTATGTTGACTGTGCCGATGTTTGTTCTTGGGCAGATGACACTGCTCTGGTAAGCACCATTGTCACCTATCCCAGTTTAGCTATCGACGATTCGGTGAGAAAATATGTATTGCAGCACCTGAAAGAAATTAATACTCGTTTGGTTGCAGACAATATGTTTACCAAATATCTGGATCCACCGCTCGGAACCGGTGTCAGTGCTCCTACAACGACGACAACTCCTACTGCAGCTGAAACTTTGGGAGTAAGTCGGGTGGGTCAGGTACAGGTCGAAAGCAAACGTAATACTTTGCAACAAATGAATGCGTACATTGACAGTACTGCTTCCGGACAGACCTTATTGTATTTGTGGTTTTTTGTAGCCACCGGTGATCATGATCCCAATTATCCCGGAGCCACTACTCATACTCTCGGTGATCTCAGTTTGATGTCTGAGAGTGAAACTACTACTGGTCTTTGGGATGAGATAGTTAATGATCGGTTCTTGGCCCGTATTACCAATGCCTGTTCTCCCAGTACCTGGACTGATGGTGTAGATCGTGCGGGTTTAGAGCCGTTTAAAACTTGTTTGGAATGGGAAAAAGAATTTGTTGATCATTCTGATACCAACAAAACCTATAAAATGCATAATTTTGGTTCGATTTTCCCAGCTTCTGAGATATCACTGATTGCTCCTGCCCCTGCCTTAAATATGCGACGTTCACAAAGTATGATAGAGGGGATACAACACATCATTGACGAAGTACAGCGTTGTATTGCTAATCCCAGTTGTGAGGGTTTGGATGAAGAGGCGTTGGGTAATATTGGTAGTGCAGTGGGTGGTGCCGATCCCTCAGGAGGAACTACTGGCGGAGATGTCGCTAGTACGCTTTTGAATGCAGTATTGATGCTCATCAATGTCTTGCTCGCTTTGATCGTGCAATTCTTGTTATGGCTTACTGCTCTAGTCATGGATATGTTTCATGCCGTACTCAATTATACCGGCTTTACGACAGAAGGATTTGTGGTCGCGATGTGGAGAGCGATACGTGATTTTGTAAATTTATTTTTCATTCTGGGACTTTTGATCATCGCTATAGCCAATATTGTGCAATATCAGATCAATACGTATGCGATCAAAACCATATTACCGAAGTTTATTTTGATTGTGCTCGCGGTGAATTTCTCGCGTTTATTTACCGGTTTAGTCATCGATGGTGCCAATGTGGTAGAAGCTGGTGTGTATCAGATCGGCGGTATGGGTCCTCATGGTGCCGGAGGTCCCGGGCGCTGTTCGCCTGAGTCTGCTTCTGAAGGAGCTTTTACTTTTGGTATTCCTGATCGAATTCACGAGGGTAGTGTTTTATGTCGACTGGCTCGTGGTCTAAAATTTGAAGAATTGCAGAGATATGCCTCAATAACTCCAGGCGAGGTCAATCAGGTTGATTTATTCTTCGTCAATATAATTTTGCTCATCATGCTGATGATGATGTTCTTTGGTTTCTTGGCATTGGCTGTCACTTTTACTATTCGTATTATTATTTTGTGGGCCTTGGTCATCGTCTCGCCATTGTATGTCGTCAGTAAATTATTTCCTTTTACCAATAGCATTGGCAGTCAATGGGAAGGAAAATTCTTCAAATATGCGAGCATGCAAGTGGGCGTGGCTTTCTTCCTCACTTTGGCAGCCATGTCTGCTACTCTCATCGGTACGAGAATTTTTGGTGATGTTTCCAGTGTGTCTACCGGTGCAGTAGGCAGTCTCCATCCTGCCGGATTCACTACTTTTGCTGATTATTTACAATTAGGTTTCCTCATGGCCATGGTCTACGCCGCGGTATTCACTGCAGCGAAGAGTGATTATGGTACAGGGCTGATTGATAAAATTGCTTCGTATGGGAAGAGTCCATTGCAAGGTGCAAAACTTGCAGCAAGAGGAATAGGAGGAGGGATCGGACTTTTGGGTACCGCTGGTCGTCGTCTCCAGGCTTCAAAAGTAGGTGGCCGTTTAGGTACAGCAATACGTGGTTTTGGTGGATTTGTTGCTGCTCCAAGTAATGTTATTGAAGGAGGAAAGGCAATTGCAGGAGAATTGAAACGTGGTGCTGAGGAACGTAAAGCTGAATTTGGAACAAAAGCAGCAGCTACTATGGCGAGAGGGTTGCCAGGGGCACAGCGCATGCGTGAGCGCTTCCAAGGTCAGATCGAAGCTACTCAAAGAAAACTGGTAGAAGAGCGCGAAGTGGATATGCGTTTACGTTTGAGTGTTCCCGAGATTCAAGGCAAAATGGATAAAGCTGGGGACCAAAAAAATACTACGGAATATTTGGCTGCGGCTACTGCCTTGTCCAAAATGGGCGCACTGGATTTGAAAAAAGAAACCGGGGGTAAAATGATTGGTGAGGATGGTAAAGAAAGGAATGAAACTGTGCGAGATAAGTTGATAAAAAATGAATCTGACCGTACCAAAAACCCTCAGCAGGCGCAAAACTTAGCGGACGAATTGGATCGTACCAATCAAGGTGCCTATGAATCCAACAACAAGCAAGCATATGAATTTGCCAAGCGTACTGATGATAAGAAAGAAATCCGGGCAAAGTTGGATGAACATGTAAAGCGTGGTAATAAAGCTGGAGCAATGGGTATTATTCAGGCCGGTTTTGAAGGTAGATTAGAAGGAGGTGCCGGGGAAGCAATGGAGGCGTTGCAAGCTATACAAAGCAACAAGTCACTCAATATTACCCGGGATGATAGAAGAAAATTTGGCAGAGATCTTGCCAAAGAAGGGGTGGCTGCTGCAGGTGTGATGATGGATAGTGAAACAGGTGAAAAGGCTTATTTGGATAAGATTTTTCAGGCTGCTAAAGAGTTAAAGCTTGTCTCAACAGGAGCAACTAAATATGCAGATGTCTCTGGTGATGAAAAAGCACAAGTAGAAAAAATCGTTTCCCAATTGGCCGCCACCGGTAAGGTGGATATTAAAGATGATAAAGGTAAAACAATAAAAACCCACTTTTTAAGTGAGGTAGGGAAGGTCCTTGCGAGTTATGATGAAGAAGGAAAGGTAACATCCACCCAGTCGGGAACAGAATTGTTAAAAGAAATTGCCAAAAAGCAATTGGATCGCTTTGGTGGTGTGAAGATGAATGGTGATGATAGTAATTTAAGTGGTATGGTTCAGATGCTCGATGCTGGCGCTATTGCCAAAGCTCATTCTATAGATGCTGCTGGTAATTTCACTCAGGATCCCAAAATGATTCGTGAGACTGCCAAAGCGTTGATAGAGAATACCCTACGAACTACTGGATCAGCCAACACTTTGGCTGTGAATCAATTAGATCAATATATGGCAGGTATGCAAGCTAACTTTGCTAACTCAAAAAGCACTGAAGCTATGACAAAATTATTTGATGAAATGAAGCAAGTGGTATCCAAAGATGTAGATACAACAGCTGCGCAAGCCAAGATGACAGAAGTCTTCGCAACATTGAAGGCTAGACAAAAAGAAGAGGACCAGAAAGAATTTAGAGAACAAGCCCG
>CAZGLA010000134.1:0-4193 GCA_964526575.1 uncultured Candidatus Peribacteria bacterium
GGAAAACCAGAGACAGTCAAAAAAGTAGAGGAGAAATTTCGCAAAGGGGGTATGGGGTACGGCGAAGCCAAGAAGATTCTACTGGCTGAAACATTAGAATATTTTGCACCCATGAGGGAGAAATATCACACTGTCAGTCAAAAGCAACTAGAAGATATAGTTACAGAAGGTGGTAAAAGAGCGCGCAAGCTTGCCCAGACAACCATGCAGGCAGTGAAACATAAAGTCGGTCTCATATGAAACGCATTGGTGAAATCATCGCTACACAGGAATCAGAAATCACTATCGAATTTTATGAGCCAAAACCTGATTGTGTAGTGGGATCACTAATTAGTACTGAAACTGGAAATAAACAAGGCATCATCCACGCTTTTCATTCAGTGCTCATCGAGGAAGGAAAAGTCGGCCAAGCTTTTGGCAATAAAGACAGCAATGATGAGCAAGTACAAAAGGATTTCCCTCACCTAAAAAACAGCCTCAGATTATTAGCAAAGGCTTATGTGTGGCATGAAGACAATGCTCCTTTGCTTTTAAATCAGGGAATTTATGGCGAGGTTTCATTGGTAGAGATACTAAGCAAACGCGGATATTGGCAGACAGTTAAATTATTGCCACTCGTTGCTTTAGAAAGACATATCGCTTGGTTACGCTCACAAGACACAACTTTCAATGATGATATTTATTTAGAAAAATTAAGTAGTGTGAATAGACCGCTGGCCTGGGAAATATTCCTAAAACCATAAGGGATAGAGGTAGGAGTAGTGGTAGTTTGAGTGGGTATAAAATAGCGAGTAGGTTTAGAATATAGGACATAGATCTAGAGCTATTTTCTATAACCTCTAACTATTCCCTACCACTTGAACCACACCTACCACTACCACTATTCCTTAAAATAGGTCGTCGTTTGCCAAAAAAGGCTGAAAAATGTACATTAATCCCTCAATTAAGCTTTTTTATTTATGAATGACTCCCCCAAAGAAATCCAAACAAAACCAGAATCGGCCGACAGGAGCATGTACATAGATCAACAACGTAAACATGCAGAAATTCCTAGTCATCAATTACGTGGCTTTATAGGGAATGTCATTCAACGTGGTAAAAGCCTACTACGTATAGGAGCTTTAGGAGGCACATTATTTCTGGCTCAAGCTGCATACGAAGATTTTACCGAACAAAATGTCGTTCATGCCCAGACTCTGACAGAAGAACAAAGAACTGAGATAACCCGTTTACTGTCAGAAGGTAGAACTGTTTATAGAAACAATGATTTCGCCGGTGCTCGAGGACTTTTTGTACGTGCCGAAGAAATCAACCGAGGGGTTGGCATACCTATAGATGTTGCAATCAGCTGGAATGTTTGTCAGGTTGATGCCCGATTAGCTGGATTTGAATTATTTACATCAGGAACCGCAGCAGAAGATGTTCGTCGTATTAATAGCAGCAATGCAGCAAGATTGGAGGCAGTATTGGGATTCTTTACTTTGGCACAGATACGACCAATAAGAGATCATCTTCTTGATGCACAGACCCGTCTGATTGCTATTCGAGATGAATATGACAGACAATTGAGAGAACTGAGCACTTTACCAGCACCAGCCAATGCTCGAGAAGAACGCGAAAGAGGAGCCCGTACAACATATTTAGAGACAGAATTAGCAGACACCAGAAGAGCGCTAGCATTTGTTGAGTCTACTTTGCAACAAATCAATACTCGTTGGGTGGAAATTGAACATCCAACAGTCGCTATTGTTCCTCCAGTTGATCCAATACCTGCGCTTCCTCCAGTAGTTCCAACAATACCCGACCCGGTTATTCCATCCACCAGTCACACCGAAAGACCCTGGGCTCTTGGCCTCGGCGTCGGTGGAGGTGGTCTTGCTATTATGGGAATATCAGGAATCACGTATTTTGCCACCAGTCCTCAGACTGTAAGCGATGATCAAGCTATTACTACAGCTTCTAATGTTCTTTTCTGGACTGGACTTACTGCCACTTTAGCTGGGGCTAGTATTATTGTTTTCGGCGAACATCCTGTAGAGGATCGTCCCAGCACTACGACAGTTACTGCTGGTATGACCCCTCAACCAGGTGGCGCAATATTCAGTGTTAGCGGAACTTATTAAGTAGAGCAAATAATATAAGAATGCTAAACTGCTCATGCAACTTTTTTGAACATGTTTTTTGATCATTTTCTCATTGTAGGCATCATTATTGGCGCGGCCATTGGTTTGGGTCTAGCTTTGGCTATGATTCGTTGGCCGAAATTAAGTTTTATTTTGCTTTTTGCAAGTATTGTCGCCGGACAATTAGCTCGTATTTCTCTGAGCACCGATGTACGTGGAGGATCAGCCATCATTGGCACAGATCTCATAGTCATCTTGATCGCCATCACTTGGATATGGCAGAAAATCAGCATTAATCGTAATCAGCAAATCAATTATCCCCTACTCAAACCAATCCTGATTTTCTTGGCAATCACTGCGCTGTCTTTTTTGGTGGGCTTAAGCACATTAGTACAGGTAAACAGTTTTGACCTGAAGAGCATTATCCTCAGTTTTTCTTATCTCTTTAGATTTGCCGCTTACGTCGCACTCTATTTCATGGCCCGGGATTTTATTAGCATATCCGAAAAAAACCGCGACTTTCTGATTAGTATTATTTTCTTGACTGGTATTCTGGTGAGCATCGGTGGTTTTATTCAGCTTATCTTTGTCCCCGACTTCACCAGCTTTGCTCATTATTATGGTTGGGATCCTCATGAAGATCGTTTGTTGGGTACTTTTTTTGATCCTAACTTTATCGGAACATATTTAGCATTCATATTAGCTTTGGGCTTCGGACTTTTTCCTTCCGGTACCAAAAAACAAAAGTGGCTTATCGCGATTGCAGTGTTATTTTGCGCAGTGGCATTGTTACTGACATTTTCTCGCACAGGTTACTTGGCCTTCCTCTTTGCTTTCCTCATCATTGGGATACTACGTTCACCCAAGATCTTGATTGTCGGCCTGACCTGTATAACACTAGCCTTACTGAGCTCACCCAGAGCAATGCAAAGAGTGACTGATGGACTTTCTCTTGATGAAACGGGCTTAAAAAGAATTTATTCTTGGGATAAAGGTATACGTATAGTGGCAAATTTCCCTGTCTTAGGCATCGGCTATAACAATCTGGCACCGGTACAGGATTTTTATGCTCTCGTAGATGAATTTGACGTGAATAATCGAGGTGGCCTGGAAAATTCTTTTCTTACTATTCTTGTAACCACAGGAATCCTGGGAGGAATCACCTATATCTGGCTATGGGGTGCTACTATCAAAAGAGCATTGCAACTGTGGTTTCGCAAAAAATTGCCTTTTAAGATGCGCAATGAAGGTTTGACTATTGCTACCGCATTACTTTCTCTAGTCATCAGTTCGTTATTTATGAACAGTTTATTATACCCTTTCATTCTGGTACATATTTGGTTGGTCAGTGCTCTCATTCCCATAGTAAAACCTACTCATGCCACTGCTACTCATTGATGTTCCCCTCATAGATCCTGTTGCATTTTATCTCGGCCCTTGGGGTGTTCGCTGGTATGGTCTGATGTATTTAGCGGGCTTTATTTTGGCCTTTTTATTTCTCCGTCAAGACATCAAAAACAAACTCCTACCACTGACAATAAATGAACTGATTGATTATATCTTTTATGCAGCGATGGGGGTTATTATCGGTGGGAGGATCGGTTATATAGTCTTCTACAACCTTACTTTCTATATTCAAAATCCTCTAAAAGCCTTGGCCATATGGGAAGGAGGCATGTCCCTTCACGGAGGTGTGTTCGGCGTGCTTATAGCGACAATTTTTTTCTTATATCGTCATCCAAAACTGAAAATAAATTTCGTCACACTGGGAGACAGAGTTATAAAGATTGCACCGTTTGCTTTGTTCCTAGGACGTATCGGTAATTTCTTGAACAGTGAACTCTATGGTCCCATCAGTAATCTCCCTTGGGCCATGAAATTTCCCGGAATCACTGGCTATCGTCATCCTACCCAACTTTATGAAGCCGCCTTATTTTTATTCATTTTCGTAATTCTCCTTGTTGTCGACCGGTATCGTTTAAAAGCAGGGAGTCATTTGGCGATTTTTTTAATACTCTACAGTCTCGGCCGTTTCTTCACGGAAATGATTCGTGATCCTCGTTTCACCGG